>CANJPY010000004.1 GCA_947476255.1 Chthoniobacteraceae bacterium
ACCGCATACCAGATGTCATTGAAGACGCGACGCATGCCCGCGTTAAAATCGATGACCACCTTGTTCTCGTCCTGGGATACAATGGGAAACGTCGTCAACAAACGCCTCGTGGGCAGGTCTTTGGTAACAACAAAGCCCTCGCTCGACTCATACATGTCCACACCGTCGTGAAACACTTCGAACCGGACAATTTTGCCCGCAAGCGACGTCCCTGTCGCCGCCACCATTTGCGGAATCACCGACGCCGAAATCAAAAATTCCCGCCCCAGCGCAGCTTTGTCCAAAGACACGTGATTGTTGGGCGCCGGACTCAGCCGCGGCGTCTTGGCTGCGGGAGCCGCCGCAGGACTCGGCGCTTCCTGCGCGATCAACGGAATCAGGGTGGATGCGCAATACGCAACGGCAAAGCTCAAGAGGGGTGTCTTCACAGCTTGTTTCTGTAGCGGAAGACGTTCGCATTTACCCGCCCTTTTTCTAAAGAAAATCAATCCAGAGGACACTCCCTCACCTTGACGTCCACAGTCTCGAACGCCCACTCACACAATCTCAAAACTTCCAAGAGACTGTGCCTCGCCATTCAACAAGACCTCAATCCGCTGGATCCCGGGGTAGTGTTTGCGGGTCGTCATCGCGGCAAGTGAAACTCTTTTGCCAAGCCAAACCCTCCCTCCAGGTTGAATCTCCAGCGCTCTGAGCTTAAATACCTTCGGACTCGCCTTGCCGTTTGCCTTCATAAAATGGATCCGAAAATCCACAAGCACTCGTTCGATACGCACCCCTGCGTTTATCAATTCAAACGACAATTCGACAAACCCGCCAACACTTGCACGCGCAGGCGTCACCAAACCGTTTTCCAACCTTAAGCGGGTCCCCTTTCCATACCCGAGAACCCGCAATGCCATCGGTTCACACCGTTTCACTGCCGATCGTAGAGCATGCCGCACAATCCAGGCCCGCTCCGGAGACGCTCCCACCAACCACTGCGACGCTGTCTCCACAAGCACATTGGGATGGTCCTTGCCGATATCATTCAAATGATTCGCCACCGAACGGCGCACGTACAATTCAGGGTCGTCTTTGAGACGCTCCAGCAAAGCCAAACACGGCCGTGGATCTCTCTGGAACTCACGCAAGCGCGATGCCCACGGCAGGCGCGGGCGCGTGCCCTCGGAAACAAGACGCCGCACATGCACATTCGAATCCCCCGTCCATTGCTGCAGCCTCTCCAGCGTCGCATCCTTATGGTGGATTAAAAACGGACGGATGCTAAACTCCGCCGTAAACCGCTGTGTCAGCTTATATTGCGCACGCATCGACGTCTCAAAATTTTCCAGCCCGTATGCCGCCACAAAAGAAGTGTGCGGCAGATAAAAAAACGGAAACGGACCATATTCCTCGTTTTTATCCAACTTTGGTCCGATCGACTGAAGCAAAATAGAAACCGCTTCCTCGTAGTCAGCCGGCAAATAATCGCGCAGGGCTGCCGCTATCTTTGCGCCGCGTGCCATCAAGCCAAGCGCCTCATACCCCTGAAGGACCTCACGCATAAATGCCTCGGAAGGAAATGAGGCCCAAACACCGTGAATTCCCCTGGCAATCTCCCGAGCAACCTCAGGACCGAATTTATCTTTCAGCAGCTCAGACAATTGCAAGAATGGTTAAGGGGTCTGGAAACAGTTTGTTGAGACAGCATACCGACGCTCTCTAAAACAGGTTTGGCGGCCTGGGCGCGCATCTATATCCTTCTCAGCATCTCACTGCCACCGAACGCCACCGGCAAGTTCCAAATTCCAACGCGATCCCACACACGGCTTCGTTAAAATTTACTCTCAAAGAGGGCTTCACCTAAGAGATCATCTTTGCGCACCCCATGCGCCACCCCTTGTCGATCGCCGCTCTTTTTATCCTGTTTTTTACCTGCCTCCCATCAGGCATGGCAGAAGAAGCGCGACCGCTCAGCTTCATCAACGATGTGGCTCCTATCCTGACGAAGGCCAGCTGCAATTCGGGAGCGTGCCATGCCAAGGCCGGGACGGGCCAGAATGGATTTCGTCTCTCTCTCTTCGGTTTTGAGCCCCAGGAAGACTTCGAACACATCGTCAAGGAAGCACGCGGCCGGCGCATTTTTCCTGCCGCTCCCGAACGCAGCCTCCTTCTTCTTAAGGCGACAAACGCCACCCCGCACGGCGGTGGAAAGAAAATTGAACACGGCTCAGAGTCTTACCAGACACTCACCAACTGGATCTCACAAGGCTTGGCGTATCGCCCCAAGGATGATCCTGCGATCACATCGCTCGCAGTGGAACCCGCCCGAGGAAAACTTGCGGTCAAAGCCGAACAGCAGCTCAAGGTCACCGCGACTTTTTCCAATGGAACAACGCGCGACGTCACCCGCCTTGCACTATTCGAATCCAATGACAAAAACATGGCCGAGGTTTCGCAAACGGGCTTGGTTAAAATCTCGGATATTCCCGGCAATGTCGCTGTCATGATCCGTTATCAGGGCTTGGTTTCCACCTACAACGCTTCCGTACCTTTAGGCGCACCCGTCAAGCATCTCCCTAAAAGCCAAAATTTTGTAGATGATCTCGTCTTTGCCAACCTCAGGCGTCTCGGCATTCCTCCATCAGATGTCTGCGATGACTCCACCTTCCTCAGACGCGTCTCCATTGATATTGCAGGCCATCCTCCCACACTCGAAGAGACCCGTGCTTTTCTCGCGGATCCATCGCCACAAAAACGCCAGACGCTCATCGAGTCCCTTTTAAACAGCCCTGGACACGCGGACTATTTCGCAAACAAATGGGCCGCTCTCTTACGCAACAAGCGCTTGGACAAGGGAACGCCCGCAAGCTTCGCTTTCCATTCGTGGCTTCGCGACGGATTGCTCGCCAACAGGCCCTACGACCAGATGGTCCGCGAGCTCTTGGCGGCCACCGGCGCACCGGTGAGCAATCCACCCGTGGCTTGGTACAACCAAGTAAAAACCCCGGAACAACAACTCGAAGATGTCGCACAGCTCTTCCTCGGAGTCCGTATGAATTGTGCGCAATGCCACCACCACCCTTTTGAGCGATGGAGCCAGCAGGACTATTACGGCCTCTCCGCCTTCTTCACGCAAATCGGCCGGCGCCCAACTGCGATTGCGGGACAATCGGTCATTTTCCACAAACGAGGCATTGCCGCTGCCGAGAATAAAAAAACCAAAGAGTCCATCAAACCTGCCGGCCTCGGCGGGCCTACGCTCGAGATCCCGCCGGATGACGATCCAAGGCTGGTCTTGGCAGACTGGATGAGCGCCAAAACAAATCCCTTTTTTGCCAAATCCCTCGCAAACCGCTACTGGAAGCACTTCTTCAACCGTGGGTTGGTCGAACCCGAGGACGACATTCGAGACTCCAACCCGCCCTCCAACCCGGAGCTTTTAGACGCTCTCGCCAAACATTTCACGGACTCCGGCTACAACCTCAAGGAACTCATCCGTGCCATCACCCACTCCACTTCTTATCAGTTGTCTTCCGTTCCAAACGCCCACAATGCGGGCGACCGCCAAAACTTTTCACATTATTATCCTAAACGTCTGAACGCTGAGGTTCTTTTGGATGCCGTCGACCAACTCACGGGCGCCACTACCGATTTTGCGGATCTTCCCGCTGGCACCCGTGCCATCGCCCTACCCGATAACAGTTACAACAAAGCCTCTTATTTTCTTACCGTTTTTGGCCGCCCCGAAGGAGACAGCGTCTGCGAGTGCGAACGTGTCCAGTCCTCAAACTTATCTCAAAGCCTGCACCTCATGAATGCGGCGGAAGTGAAAACAAAACTGTCCAAGGCCGAAGGGCGCGCAGCACTATTTGCAAAAGCAACGGATGACACTCAAAACCTTCGGGAACTTTATGAAGCCGCGTTTTGCCGTGCCCCTCAACATAAGGAACTGCAAACAGCACTGGCCTATTTGAACAAACCCGCAAAGGCCCCCGATCAAAAGGCGGTGAATCCAGCGGAAGCTCGCAAGAACTCCTACGAAGATCTTCTCTGGGCTGTCATCAATACAAAGGAGTTCTTATACAATCATTAAAACCCACCCCCATGTCTCGTTTGCTCCTGACCGCCTTTTTCTTGGGTGCGTCCTCGCTCCTGCCCCTCTTGCCTGTGCATGGGCAGCTTGTCGTTTTGCCGGCGCCTCGCCTGCTCACAGTCCTCCCCATGGGCGCACAGATCGGCGCTACCGTCGAACTCACCATCACCGGCGAAAATATTGATGATGAGCCGCAGCTTCTCTTTTCGTCCCCTAAAGTCACCGCCCAGCCCAAACTCGATGCCTCTGGCGGCAGCGTCAAAAATCAATTCCTCGTAACCGTCGCCTCGGACGCGCCCGCGGGTTTGGTCGAAGCCAGGCTCATGACGCGCCTCGGAATTTCCTCGGCCCGCTGTTTCACCATCGGCTCCCTCTGCGAACTGACCCGGGACACGCCAAATCTGTCTCTGGAAACAGCCCTTGCGCTCGAGCCAAATTCAGTCTGCAACGCTTACACAACGGTCAAAGCCGTCGATTTTTATGAATTTAAAGCCACCAAAGGCCAACGGTTTCTGATCGACTGCGCAACACTCGGAATTGATTCTCGCCTGACTCCGGTCTTGATCGTCACCGATGCTCAGGGCAAGGACCTGGTCGCAGAACGGCGCACAGGTTTCATCGATTTCAAAACCCCTGCCGATGGAAAGTATTTCATCAAGGTCCATGGCCTCACCTTCCAAGGCGGGCCTGAGCATTTTTATCGGCTTGCCCTTACGTCGCTGTCTTCGGGAAAGCCCGTAACCCGGCAGCCTTCCACGCTTGGCGTTGGCTCCGCATCCCTCCCAAAAATTGATCCGAAGCTTACACCATGGGTTGACGAAGCTGAACCCAATAACTCTGCCGCTCAGGCCCAGAAAATTTCGCTGCCCTGCGCGATCCAGGGTGCTTTCGCCACGGCAGGGGACGTCGACACCTACGAGTTCGCAGCAAAAAAAGGGCACGTCTGGTGGGTCGAAGTCGTTTCGGCCCGGCTCGGACTGCCCACGGATCCGTTTGTTCTTGTCCAAAAAGTCACCAATGGCGAGCAACTCACGGATGTCGCCGAACTCAACGACATCGCCAGCCCGGTGAAGCTTTCCAGTAATGGATATGCCTATGACGGAGTCCCCTACGATGTGGGCAGCCCAGATGCACTTGGAAAATTTGAAGTGAAAGAAGACGGTGTTTACCGCATCCAAATCCGAGACCTTTTCGGAGGCACACGCTCGGATTCAGGCAATATTTATCAACTCCTGATTCGCAAAGCGGCTCCGGACTTTTCCCTCACAGCTTGGGCACTACACATGGAATTGCGCAATGGAGATCGCGCGAACCTCTCCAAACCCATCGCTCTGCGCGGAGGCGCGACCATGGCGTTTGACGTCGTGGCCGTGCGCAAAGACGGCTTTGATGGCGATATTGATTTGGGCGTCGACAATCTTCCCCCGGGTGTCACAGCCGCTGGGTTGCGCATTCCCGCCGGGAAAAACCAGGGCACTCTGCTCCTCACTGCCGCCGACAGCGCTCCTCGAGGAGTCACAATCGCCCGTGTTTTCGGCAAGGCAAAAGTCGACGGCGTGGAGATCCAACGCAACTGCCCAACGGCTTCGATGGCATGGCCAGTCAGAGATCATTCGCAGGATGTGCCTGCCCCCCGCCTCCTTGCTGATGTTCCTATTTCCGTCGGAGGATCAGAATTAATACCCCTGACAATCACCGCCGCGGAGGCTAAAATCTTCGAGGCATTAGCCGGATCCAAACTCACGATTCCCCTCAAACTGCAATGGCGCGGAGACTTTTCGGGGGGGGCCGTAAAATTAAAACCCCTTGGCGCGGACTTCACGACACTGCCCCCATTTGATGTCCCCTCAAAGGCATCCGCTGCTGACCTCGTCATGGATTTGGCCACACTCAAAACACCCCCAGGAGAATATACAGTGGCGCTACACGGCGGGGTCGTTGCGAAGTACGGCTACAATCCAGCGGCGGTGAAGCAGCTCGAATTACAGCAGCAAGAGGCTGATAAAAAAGCGGCTGAGGCGGCCGCCGAAGTTCAAAAATTTGCAAAAGGCGAAAAATCGCCCGACGCAGAAGCGGCCGAGATATCGGCGACTGAACGCTTGAAGGCCGCCCAAGCTGTGAAGGCGGAGATGGCAAAACGCGTCAAGGCTGCCATTGATGACGCGACCCCCAAGGATATCGTGGATATTGTGGTCTCGGAACCGATCCGCATCAGGGTCACGGCCGCACCCGGCAAATAAAAACAAGAACGGAGCTTGGACTGCCCGCATAGAATCGGCCCTGAGAGACACGAAGAGCGACAACTTCCGCCACCAGCACTTCGAGCACTTCCAGCACTTTCTCTGCCGCTTACCAGCATCAAGCCCCGCTGGACTCACCGTCCCAGCGCGAGTTCAGACTCTGCTCCAGGTAGGCACGATATTCACTCCTCGGCAGCCCTGCGATCAACACCTCGTATTGTCCCCTGTCGATGTACCCCTTTGAATACGCAATCTCCTCGAGGCATGCGATTTTAAGCCCTTGTCGATGTTCAATCGCTGCGATGTAGTTGCTCGCCTCCATCAGACTCACCGGAGTCCCCGTATCCAGCCATGCCATCCCCCTGTTTAAAACACGCACCTGTAACTTTCCTTGGTTCAGATAGATCAAGTTGACGTCCGTGATTTCCAACTCCCCCCGCGGCGAGGGCTTCAGATTTCTGCAAATTTCAATCACTTCGCGGTCATAAACATACAATCCAGGAACCGCGAAATTACTGCGCGGTTTCAGCGGCTTTTCCTCCAGGCTGATCGCCCTGCCAGTGGAATCAAATTCCACCACTCCATACCTCTCGGGGTCACGCACAGGATACGCAAACACACACGCGCCCGAATCCAAGCGCAAGGCTTCCCTTAAGAAATCCAAATTACCGTAGAAAATATTATCCCCCAAAATCAGCACTGAGTGCTCCGCATCCTTTAAAAAATCGGCCCCCAGAATAAACGCCTGCGCGATTCCCTCGGGCTTGGCTTGCGCCTTGTAGGAAATACGCATCCCAAGGCGGGAACCATCCCCCAGAAGCTCCTCAAAGCGCGGCAGGTCGTGGGGTGTGGAAATAATAAGCACATCCTGAATCCCAGCCAGCATCAGCGTCGAAAGCGGGTGATAAATCATCGGCTTGTCGTACACTGGAAGCAGCTGCTTACAGACAATCCGCGTGAGCGGATAAAGCCGGGTTCCTGCACCCCCTGCGAGAATAATAGCCTTGTTCATCTCTCTAATAATCGGACGAAAAGCACTCTCTGAAAATAATAAAAAAAAAGCGCCCTTAAACAGTAGCCTTGGACTATCTGCGGGAGACCCGCCACACCAACTCGTTTCTTTCCAGAAAAGAGGGAATCCACGGCGGGTCATAAAAAGCAAACTCGGGGTTGCCCTCCTCCCGCCAAACCGAATCCTTGAGCTTCTCACGCATTTTTTCCACCGCCGCCGCGCGGGCACGCTCATCGCGCCCGTTGCGCAGACGTAACACGGCGAAAGTCCCGGCCTCTCTTCTTTTGAGCTTAACCGCCTCATCCAACGGAGCCGGCAGTCCCTCAAGGGAAGCGCCGGACTCCATCACAAATGCCATGGACTGCGCCTCTCCAACTCCACGGTAAAAAACAGGCGTTGTCATCGGCAACGTTTGAGCACGGGCATTGCCCTTGCTGATAAAACGAAAGAGCCGCCTAAAACCTCCATCCCTGCCCTCGCTCGAGAGCCGTGACGGTGTTTGCGCAAGAACCAACTCTGGATACTCTCGAACCTCCACCTCGCCCAACGTTTCTTTCAGAGAATACTTTGGCGACTGATACCCGGCACGCGTGAACGCGCAGCCTGCGCCAACCAAAGCCACCACTGCAATGCCACCTAGCAAAGTCCATCGGGGGAGATCACTCATGCCTCAGCCTCCGTGCGGACACGTTAAAATGCAAGTTTGTGTGTCTTGTTTCGACGCCAAATCTCATGATTTGCCCAGCGTCCACCGCCAGCTTTCCTGCAACCAATGTCATCTGCCCCAAAGAGCGGGTTCAATTTCACTCCAACGCCGCATGGTTTTTCTCGTCGCTTTGTGACATCTTAAGCCGTCCCTGACTCTAGTTACAACATCCCACCCGCTCGGCACCATTCCACCGCCCCATGTCGCCCATCTTCGAAAGTCTTCTGCGTGAAATCAAATCACGCCTCTGGGAAATGTGGACACGCCTCCCCTTGGTCCACCGATTTTGGCACAGCGTCCAATTTCTCGCTCGGCGCGTGGCACGGCGCCCCCGTACTGTCACCGAAAGCCCCAACCTCCTCCCCCTCCTTATCCAAGTACTGGCGGCCTTCTCCAAGGGTGGCGCGGAGGTGCTCGAGGATGAAATTGATTCGTCCCTGGGATTCTTGCGGCACGACTTTCCGGAAGCCGTCTATTCCGAACTACGACAACTTTTTAAGCATGCGCTTCAAGAGCAACACGACTTGGGCGCCATGGCCCAAAAGCTCTCCGTCCAGCTCAACACCGACCAAAAAATCATGCTCGGTGTCCAACTCTACGACCTCATCGCCCGTGCCGGCATGGACCGCCGCCAGCTCGTCGAATTCTATTCCTTCATGACGCAACTGGGCATGGCCGCCCAAGCCATCGATATCGTCTATCAGCTCAGCTCCAGCGACACCCCTGATCCCTCGGTGTACCAAAGCGGCCATTCTCCTCTCGAATGCGTTAGCTTTGGCGCCTCCCCAAGCAAGGAGGACGTCGGCCTCAAGAGCCTCCATGAATCCGAGCGCATGCTCTCGTTCCGCTATCACGAGCTGCTGCTGCTAAAAAACATCTCAGCTTTAAATATTGTAGTGCGCGGACGCCCCCTGAAACCAGGTGACTTTAGCCGGATTTATCCCGGCCAACGCATTCTTCTGGGCGAGGAAGTTCTCACCCATCAGGAGTTAGTATACTATTTTAACGCCAAGAAAAACGTCTCGCTCACACAGATTTACCTCTCTCTGGATGACGATGGTGAACTCGAACTGCAACGTGAGAAGTCAAGGGACAGCCTCTTGGAGGTCCGCTTTGGATTAAAGGTCCAAGTGCGCGCCCTCAAAACAACAACAGTCAAACTGAAAGGAATTAAACTCACCGCCAACACCGTGGTGGAAGCCTCTTTGGACGACCCCCTCGAATTCGACAATGAATCAGAGTTGCCTTTGGGGGATTTAAGACGTCGCGCACGCGCCCTCGGCGGACGCTTCCAGCTCAAAACCTACAAAACAAGCTACCTCGTCTCAAACAACCCGTCGCGCCTCGACGTCGACGATATCCTTTTGTCTCCGGGAACAGCTGGCGAAGTCTTGCTTCGCATCTTATGCGACTATGACCACCGTGTCGGCACGCTGGAGATCCTTCACTCGGACAGACCATTACAAGTGGGAGAGCAATCGCTCGCAGTGGGCGGGAAATGCGCCCTCATGGATGGCGCCACCATCCGACTCGATGCCTGGCAGGTCCTGCGCTGCGATTTCGCCGAACGTATTATCGAAGAGGAACGCAATGTCATCTCCACGCTCGAGGTGCGCGACTTAACCTGCAGATTCCGCAAAAACCTCACAGCCCTCGATTCCCTCTCTTTCACCGTCAGTCGTGGTGAAATGGTTTGCGTCATGGGCGCCAGTGGTTCGGGCAAATCCACGCTTCTGCGCACCATCGGAGGCCAACAACACCCCACCGAAGGACAGGTCCTTCTCAACGGACAACAACTCTACAGCGACCTCGACGCACTCAAGCGATTCGTTACTTATATTCCTCAGGACGACGCTTTTGACGAGTACCTTACCATTGAAGAAAACATGGAGTTTGCGGCCGCCATCCGCTCCCCACACCTCTCAAAGCGAGACAGACTCCGGCGCGTGGAAAGCAAACTTGTGGAGCTGGGCCTTGCAGAACGCCGTGACTCCATCGTGGGCAGCGCGATTAAAAAAATTCTCTCTGGAGGAGAACGAAAACGTCTCAACATCGGCCTCGACATGCTCTCCTCTGCGGATGTGTTTCTCTTTGATGAGCCCACAAGCGGACTTTCCTCCAAAGACTCGGAACACGTCATGGAGATCCTGCGGAGCATGGCTCACAACAAGATCATTCTTGTCACGCTTCATCAGCCCACGTCGAAGCTCTTCCAAATGTTCACAAAAGCTCTGCTCCTCGACAAGGGTGGACGCATTGCCTTTTATGGCTCCCCCCATGAAATGCTCGCTTACTTTGCGGAAGCAGAACATGAACAACATTTCGGGACGGAACTGGGCGGCTGTCCGGCCTGCGGGACCACTCGCCCTGAATTCATTTTTGATGTTCTTGAAACGCCCCTCCGCGATCTAAGCGGCGACATCATTTACGAGGAAAACAACCGCGGCCAACTCGTTCCAGCGCGACGCTTCTCTGCAGATTTCTGGAGAGATCGCTACGAGCGCTTCCGGTTGCTGCAGGAAATGAAGCAGGTCAACGTCAGGGAAGGTCCCTCGCCTACGCCGCCGCCGCCGCTGCCTACCGCCGAGCGCCGGAGACTCAAAATACGGGAGGAATGGGCTCAGTTTCGCACCTTGTGGAAACGTTCTTTCACTTCCAAAATGCGCAACAAGGGCAACCTCCTTCTCACCCTTGTGGTCCCGCCCGTGCTGGCGGCCGTGATCGGCTGGGCCCTTTACTTTACAAAGGAAGAAAGCGGCTCCTACGATTTTGCGAGCGCCTTCCATATACCAACGTATGTTTTCATCTCCCTTCTTGTTGCCATGTTTCTGGCGCTGGTGAGCAGCGTCGATGACATCATCCGCGACCGTGTCCTCTTGAACAGAGAGCGCAATCTCACGGTGCGCCTGCCCTACTATATCCTCGCCAAGTTAGGCACTCTGGCTCTGTTCAGCGCCATTCAATGCGCCCTTTTTGTCGTCGTCGGCAACGCCATTCTCGAAGTCAAAGGTATGTTTTTCCCGTACTGGTATTTTATGCTCATTACGGCCTTGAGCGGACTTTCTCTCGGCCTGCTTATCTCCTCTCTGGCGACCTCCAGCAAAATGGCCGCCAACTTCGTGCCGCTCGTGCTCATTCCTCAACTCATCTTTAGCGGCGCACTTGTGAAATACGAGGAAATGAACCGCGACCCGGATCTCATTTACGTTTTACAACGCTGGTTTATTCAAAACCCCGACCCGAAGAGTCCAGATTTAAGCGCCCGCGAAGCGGCGGACAAAAAACTGCGAATTCCCGCGATATCACGTTTTGTTGCAACTCACTACAGTTATGAAGCCCTGATCGTGGCACAGGCCAAGCTCAACCCCCTCACCCGCAGACAGGATGCTCTCCAAGACCTTATTGACGAGCTCGCGAAAAAGAAAAACCGCTCCGCCGTGGAAAACCGTCGTCTCGAAGATCTCAAACAGGCGCTCATCGATGTGAGCGTTTTATCCTCGGACTCCGGGCGCGATCTCGATCGCCGCATTCGTCAGGTCGATCGCATCGTGAAAGGCACTTCCTTGCAAGAAGGCGGTTTGGAGTCCGGCGGTCAACTCCTGAGCGCCCAACGCCGTTACACCAATCAAAAGGTCGGAGAAATGGTTTATAAAGCCGAGACCGAACAAAATGATTATCGCTTGGATCAAAAGCTCAACGTATTCTTCAGTCCGGACAAATACATCTGGGGCCTTCGCGTGAATGTTTACCTCTGGAACAGTATCGTCCTGCTCCTCTCCAGTGCAGCACTTCTTGCGATACTAAACGTGGTGCTCAGCCTCCAATTGCGCCCCGTCGGTCGTGCGGCGGACCAATAACAGCCACATTCTTGGGTGACGCCCCGGGTTAAAATCCGTCGCCACTCCACGCAATCCGCACCACATCACTCCCGCGGGCCCTGCCGTCGCCGCGGGCGTCGCGGCATCAAATCAAGCTGAGGTTGGTGTAATATTTCCTCATCCATTCCAGGTTCCATGGGCGTCGGGGGCAAGTCTCCAAAATCTCCCGCAGGCAGAACCGACCCGTCCCCGGTACCGCCCCCAGCAAACCAGGTGCGTTCATCCATCCGCTTCAGTTCCTCGGGTAACTCCTGGCCAATAATTAAACTGCCTGAAAAAACGCCGCCTTTCTCCACCGTGATCGCTCGCGCGTAAACGGTTCCCTCCAGCACCCCCTTCTTATTAATCACCACTTTTCCCGCGCACACCACCCCTCGTGCCCTGCCATTGATCTCAATACGCTGCCCGTACACCGGCGTCAAAAACTCCACGTTTGCCTTCGGGTGCACCGCCAGAACCTCCGCATCTACCTCCCCTTCGTACTGCCCCGCAATCCGCACTGTCGCCTCGCCGGTGCATAAAATCCGGCCCCGAAAACGTCCCTCGATCCGCGCGGTGCCGCACAAGATCCGGTGACTCGCCACATCAGCATCAGGAGAGAGATGTACGACCCCTTGCGTGCGAATCGAACGCGCAAAGGGACCCGCGATCCTAAAATCGCGAATATCAATGTATGAACCACACTGTGGACAGAGGCTCGACTGGGACGAAGCGGGAACTTCATGTTTCTCACGACAACTAAAACAAGTGACAACGCGGGTTTTAGTCTGCGAAAACCACTTGGTTACCTTGTCGAGAACTGAAGGTTCCTTGAGACTTGCCACCTCCTTCGCCAAAAGCTTTTCGATCGCGTAGTGCTGACCGCACTGACGGCAAAAAGTACTTCGGGCGCTGGCAGGTTCGAGCTGGCTGAAACCACACTGCGGACAATCGGCGCCGATCTTGTCGGCATGGAGATTGCGGGTATTGGCCACAGAGGCCTAGCAATGGTGGCGGGAGCCTTTCGCGCTCCCGCCGGGGGTTTAGTTGATACGAGAGCCAAAGACTACACCCGGGGAGGCATGCCGCCGCCCACTGCAGGACGCACTTCGGGAGAGCGCACAATTTCAGGGGTCTTCATCGCGATCCGATTCGGCGTCACTTCGGACTTACCAACGAAGGTAGCTCCATCTTCAATCACCAAGCGTGCCGCCTTCAAGTCACCGTGAAGAACCGCGTGGCTCTTAAGCTCGCAACGCTCTTCCACCGTGATGTTCCCATGCACCTTCCCAAGAACTGTCACAGCCTTCGTCTTAATTTCTCCACGAATCTCGGCATTCTCACCCACGGTTAAAATGCCGGGGCTGATGATCTCTCCTTCGACTTTCCCATCGATGGTCAGATCATTCTGAAACTTAATGGATCCTTTGATCTCAACATCAGAGGCAAGGATATTCGTTGTTTTGGGCAGGGCGATATCGGACATAATACTAGGTTGTATTTTTGGTTGAGGTTGTGTGAGTCAGTTTGCGTGGAATAAGACGATGAGGGCCAATAAAACGAGCAGACAGTCATACACACCTCGAACTTGCGCTCAGAGCGACACGGGGTTGTGCCACAAGGCATATCCTCAGAGGAAATGAGCCAAGGGGCCCTCCCAGATCGCGCTTCCCGCAGAAGCAGGGGTGGTACTTTAATTTGTCGGAATCCTGAGGCCATTTATAAGACAGTCATAAGACAGTCATAAGACATTCCAGCCTTACAATGACCCTTTAGATGTTCCGTTCATCAATCTAGACAGCAGACGAACAGAGTCAACGCAGACCTCCATATTTTGTGTAAATAGGCCTATTTTTATCTCGGCAGGTACAATCCCTTGCGGCTTGCCTAATACCTTGTCACCACCAACGGCCCTCCCGCCTGCCCCCCTCACCCTAACCTCGGTCCTCGTTTTCACCTCCCTTTCTTTGAGCAATTATGAGCATCCTATCTCCTGCCCCGATTCTGAAAATCGACGCCCTCAGCGTCGTCCGTGAAGGCACCACCATTCTCCGCAAGATAGATTGGCTTATTCACGCGCACGAGCACTGGGTCCTTCTCGGCCCCAATGGTTCCGGCAAGTCGTCGCTTCTTTCGGTCCTGGCCGGTTACTTGCCGCCGACTACCGGCGAATGCGAAGTTCTTGGCCAGCGTTATGGGTTCAGCGACTGGCGCGATTTACGTGCCCACTTGGGCATCGTCTCGGCCACCGTGGCCGCAATGGTTCCCCTGGACGAACCCGCCTTTTGCACCGTTCTTACGGGCCGCGACGGAGGCATCGGTCTTTGGGCCCATATCACACGCGAAGAACGCAAGGAGGCTTGTTCCTGGCTCGCCAAAGTCGAGGCCGAACACCTTGCGGACCGCCCCTGGCAAGTGCTCAGCGTGGGGGAGCGGCAGCGCGTTCTTATCGCACGCGCCCTCATCCGCGCGCCACGCCTGCTCATTCTCGACGAACCCTGCGCAGGCCTGGATCCCGTGGCCAGGGAAGGCTTCCTCGCCTTCATCTCCCGTTTGATCGCAAAGCGTTCCTCCCCGTCCGTAGTTCTTGTGACGCACCACGTGGAGGAAATCGTCCCCGGCTTTACCCACGCTATCCTCCTCAGCCAAGGACGGGTCGCTGCCGCAGGGCCGCTAAAGGACACCTTGCGCTCCACCACTCTGGAACGCGTCTTCGAAGCCCCTCTC
Organism: Chthoniobacteraceae bacterium; assembly: GCA_947476255.1. Taxonomy (GTDB): domain Bacteria; phylum Verrucomicrobiota; class Verrucomicrobiia; order Chthoniobacterales; family Chthoniobacteraceae; genus Chth-196. The sequence goes on from CANJPY010000004.1 coordinate 14,621, forward strand.
AAACTTTCCTTCAGCAAAGGCAGATACAAATTGGACATCCCCGCTCCAAAACGCGGAGTGCTCTAAGTTTCCATCTCCCGCCTCCAAGCCTCCCAAAGGCACTCCTCGGGCCTCAACGTGAAGAAGACCAAAACCCTCCTGTACCTAAATACGGAACGGTCTACCCTCTCGCCAACATCAAGATTGACGCTTTGATACAATCCTCGAGAGTTCCCGCCGGTCCACCCCTCGCCCAACCAACGTTCTCCCTTCCAAGGGTTCACCTTCTTTAAAGCTGCCATGTCATCGTCGTTTTTCTCCGCGGACGAATCCATCTACCATATCCGCACCAAAGCCCCAGGCCCGGCAGGTGCGTTGCCCCTCACCGCTGAACTCCTGAGTTCAAGCCCGAGCGGAGATTTGTTTGGCATGACCCAAAATGCTGGCATGGGCTGGGATCCAGCTTCAGTCGGAGACAAGTCTTTCCTGATACTCAGCACGCAGGGCGGGTTGCGCGCGCCTGATGGAAAACCCGTGGCGCTTGGTTATCATACTGGACATTGGGAGATTGGCCTTCTCGTCAAGGAAGCCGCCGATGAAATCAGGCGTCTAGGTTGCCTGCCGTTCGCCGCCTATTGCTCGGACCCCTGCGACGGCCGCACGCAGGGAACGACCGGTATGTTTGACAGCCTGCCGTTCCGCAATGACGCAGCCCTCGTGTTTCGCCGCCTGATCCGCTCCCTGCCCAGGCGTGCGGGTGTCATCGGCATCGCCACATGCGACAAGGGACTCCCTGCCATGATGATGGCACTGGCCGCGATGCGGGACCTTCCCTGCGTGCTTGTCCCGGGAGGCGTGACGCTCCCGCCCTCAAACGGAGAGGACGCCGGCGCCGTGCAGACCATTGGCGCGCGTTTTTCCCGAGGCCTGCTCACGCTGTCGGAGGCCGCCGAATTGGGGTGCCGCGCCTGCGGTTCTCCAGGAGGGGGCTGCCAATTTCTGGGCACTGCAGCCACGTCCCAGGTCGTCGCAGAGGCCCTTGGAATGGCACTTCCGCACTCTGCGCTAGCGCCCTCCGGACAGCCCGTGTGGAGCGATCTTGCCACGCAGGCCGCCCGTGCCGTGGTGCAAATGGAAACCCGGGGCATCACGATGCGGGACATTCTCACACCCGCTAGCATCCGAAACGCAATGGTTGTGCACGCAGCATTCGGCGGGTCCACAAACCTCCTTCTCCACATCCCTGCCATTGCCCACAGCGCGGGCCTTCCTCGCCCTACAGTTTCGGATTGGATCGACGTCAACCGCCGCGTTCCCCGCTTGGTGGATGTTTTGCCAAACGGTCCAAAATTCCATCCCACGGTGCGCGCGTTTCTCGCGGGCGGAGTGCCCGAGGTAATGCTGCACCTCCGCGAACATCAACTATTGGACACATCGGTTTTAACCGCCACCGGGTGCACCCTTGAGGAGAATTTAGAGGTCTGGCGAAAGTCGGCCAGAAGGATGCGCTTTCGCTCCATTCTTCAAGAACTTGATGCAGTCGACCCCGATGATGTGATCATGTCTCCCACTCGGGCCCGCGAAAAAGGTTTAACCAGCACTCTTGTCTTTCCTGTCGGCAATCTTTGCCCCGAAGGCTCTGTGATCAAAAGCACCGCCATCGACGCGAGCGTGGTTGACTCCGATGGTGTCTACAGGAAAGTCGGACCCGCAAAGGTTTTTACAAGCGAAGCCGCAGCCATAGCGGCTGTACGTTCCGGAAAAATCATCGAAGGAGACATCATGGTTCTCATCGGTGTCGGTCCGCTGGGCACCGGCATGGAGGAGACCTACCAAATCACATCCGCGCTCAAGCATCTTCCATTCGGCAAACATGTAGCCCTGCTTACCGATGCCCGGTTTTCGGGGGTTTCCACCGGCGCGTGTATCGGGCACATTGGCCCGGAGGCGCTCGCGGGAGGGCCGATCGGCAAGATACAAGACGGCGACCGGATTCAAATCATCGTGAACCGTGTCGACCTTACCGGCAGCCTGAATCTGGTGGGCGACGCCTCCGCTAGTTTCTCACCGGCAGAGGGTGAGGCCCTATTGGCTCGGCGTCCGCTGCGGGGCGACTTCTCTCCGCACCCAAAGCTTCCGGATGACACCCGTCTTTGGGCAGCCCTTCAACAAGTTGGAGGAGGCACTTGGGGGGGATGTGTGTACGACGTAGAGGCGATTCTGCATCGCCTAGGGCTCTAGGTAATTAGCTGTATTTTTGAAACGGGAGGCAGTCTTTAATTAGAATAATTCTTGATAAGGACTGAAGGCGGCGTAATGTTCCGCCTCCATGCGCCCCCAACCAGAACCCTCAGCTCAAGCGAATACCTTTCCGAAGAAAAGCATCCGTCAAACTGAACAGCGCAAGGCTGTTTTCGACGCCCTGATGGCGCGGACCGACCACCCCAGCGCCGTCGAGGTCTTCATGCGGGTCAAATACCGCATGCCGTCCATCTCTCTGGCAACGGTTTATAATTGTCTGGAAACACTCACGGCGTCCGGACTGGTTCGCACCGTCAATCATGAGCGGGAGCCCTCGCGCTATTGCGCAAACCTGCAGGAGCATGCGCACCTTTTCTGCTCTGACTGCGGCTCCATCACGGACATCCCCCTCCACACCCCCATGCCCCCGGAGCAGATCTGGAATCTGCCGCAGGGCGTGACGATTGCGCAGCAAGAAGTCTCCTTCCGCGGCCTCTGTTCCGTCTGCAATTCCGCCTCTCAAGATCAAGCCCACCCGCTCAAACCCACCGTTGTTTCCTCCGGGGCCAACTAATTCCTCTTTCCTCTCTTTTCTATGAGTCTTGTCATTCACAACCTTCACGCCCGCGTCGTCGGGGGACAGGAAATTTTACGCGGCCTCAATCTAGAGATCGAAAAGGGGCGCGTTCACGCAATCATGGGACCCAACGGGTCTGGCAAAAGCACTCTCTCCAAAGTAATCGCCGGCCATCCCGATTACGAAGTCACAAGCGGCGAAGTCCTCCTCGATGGCGTGAATATTCTGGGACTGGATCCCGACGCGCGCGCGCGCACAGGCCTCTTTCTTGCCTTCCAATATCCCGTGGAAATCCCAGGCGTGAGCAACGCCAACTTCATACGCGCCGCCCTGCAAGCGCGGCTCAAAGAAGGAGAAGAGCTCGATGCCGTGGATTACTACGGAGACCTCTACAAGGAAATGGACAAGCTTGAAATACCACGCGCGTTCACGGCGCGTTCCGTCAATGAAGGCTTTTCCGGCGGTGAAAAAAAACGCAACGAGGTCTTGCAAATGGCAATGCTCAAGCCCTCCTACGCCATTCTGGATGAGACGGATTCCGGTCTGGACATTGACGCGCTTAAAATTGTTGCTGCAGGTGTAAACGCACAACGCGGCGCAAACATTGGCATGCTCGTGATCACCCATTACCAGCGCCTGTTGGACTATATCACCCCGGACGTCGTGCACGTCTTGGTGGGCGGCCGCATCGTGCGTACTTCCGGCCCCGAACTCGCCCACGAACTTGAATCCAAGGGCTACGACTGGATCAAAGAAAATCTGGCGGAAACCGCATCAGCTTAACACACCCCCTTCCGAGGAATCTTATGTCTACCGAAGTCATCTCGCAGATCGACGTCGACCGCACCCGGGGAGACTTTCATTACCCCGAGCAACACACCTACGATGCAGGGATCGGGCTCACCCACGCCACGATCGACTACATCTCAGACGTCAAAAGCGAACCCGATTGGATCCGGGAATTCCGCCACAAGGCGCTCGACGTGTTTCTTTCAAAACCGATGCCCACCAACTGGGCCAGCCATGATCTTGAAAACATCGTCTTCGAGAACATCCGCTATTACCTCGCAAATGCCCAGCGTCCAACACGCTCCTGGGATGATGTGCCGGATGACGTGAAGCGCACTTTTGAACGCCTGGGCATTCCAGAACAGGAGCGCAAATTCCTCGCAGGTGTGGAAGCGCAGTTTGATTCCGAGGCCGTGTATTCCAACATGAAGAAAGCCTTGGGGGACGAGGGTGTTATCTTTGTGGGCTCAACAGATGGACTCAAAGAACATCCCGAGATTTTCAAAAAATGGTTCGGGAAAGTCATTCCCACGGGTGACAACAAATTTAGCGCCCTCAACTCGGCGGTCTTCTCAGGTGGCTCCTTCATCTATGTGCCGCCGGGAGTGAAGGTGAAACACCCTCTCCAAGCCTATTTCAGAATCAATGCAGAAAACTTTGGCCAGTTCGAGCGCACCCTGATCATTGCGGATGAAGGCTCAGAGGTCATGTACATGGAGGGGTGCACCGCCCCGAAGTTTGAAACCGCCACCCTGCATTCCGCGGTGGTGGAACTGGTGGCGCTCAAAGGAGCGAAAATCCAGTACGTCACCGTGCAAAACTGGAGCGCGAATGTTTTTAACCTGGTGACCAAACGCGCCGTCGCTCATGAGGAATCCGAGGTGCGCTGGATCGACTGTAATATTGGCTCGAGGCTCACCATGAAATATCCGGGGGTCGTGCTCAAAGGCCGCAAAGCCCGCGGAGAAGTCATCTCCATTGCGCTCGCAAACAACGGCCAGCACCAGGATACGGGCGCCAAGATGATCCACGCGGCCGACGAGACCACGTCCAATGTCATTTCCAAATCCATATCGATCGGAAAAGGTCGTGCGACGTACCGTGGACAGATACACATTCCCAAACATCTCAAGGGTTGTAAGAACAACACCGAATGCGATGCGCTTCTCATCAACTCCACGAGCCGCACAGACACGTATCCCGCCATCACAGTGCGCGGATCCGGTAATTCTGTTCAGCACGAGGCGTCGGTGAGCCAGGTCAGCGCGGAGCAGATTTTTTACATGCAACAGCGGGGCCTCACCGAAGCCCAGGCCATGAGCCTCAGTGTAAACGGCTTTGTGAACGACCTAGTTCGGGAATTTCCGATGGAGTACTCCGTGGAACTCAAACGCCTTATCGACCTTGAAATGGAGGGCTCCGTAGGTTGATTTTCGTCCCGAAAAAACTCCGCTCTATTCCGGCGCGTCCACGGGGTGCGCCTCGGTTCCCTTCCTAGAGCATTCGGCCCGCCGCCTGGCAACAAACCCTATTCTTGATTTTCGAATTGGCCTTTTAAAAAGCAGGCCACGCCCTTCCTACATGAGTGATTCTCTTCTCAAAGACGCCCCTGCAGCGCCTGGACTTCCCGATTGGTTCCGCAAACTCAAGTCCGCAGCTGCCTCTAAATTTGAGTCTCTGCCCCTGCCCTCGCGCCGTGATGAATTCTGGAGGTTTTCCAACCTTAAAGCGCTTGATCCACAGGATTTCACCCCAGCCCGTTCCATCGCCGGCGAGACTGCCCAGAGTCTGGTTTCAGCCTCTCAAGGTCTGCAAGCAACCAGTGGCAGCTTTGTGTTTGCCAACGATCACCTCCTCGCGCGGCAGGCAGATGCAGAACTGGCGAAATCCGGCGTGGTATGGCTCCCTCTTTCCGAAGCGCTCCAAACCCATTCCGACTTGTTGAGCCGCTGGTTCATGCAGAATCCCTCCGCCTTGGGTTCCTCAAAATTTCATGCGCTCCACCAAGCCTCCCTCAAAGAGGGAACGTTCCTCTACGTTCCAAAAGGGGTCCGGGTCAGCGCTCCCCTCCAAACCTTCCACTGGCTCGCCGGTTCGGGCCAGGCTGTGTTTCCGCACACTGTCGTTATTGCGGAAGAAAATAGTGCCGTCACGCTTGTCGACTGGTTTAAAGCAACCGGTGAAGCTCGTAATCTTTCTTGTGGAATCACCGACCTGCACGTGGGAGCCGGCGCGAACGTTCGCTACGCATCCGTTCAAGAATGGAATAGACAAACCGTTTCGCTCCACAACAACACGACGACGGTTTCTGGCCACGGCTCTGCCACACATTTGAGTCTCCACCTGGGAGGGCTCTTCTCCCGAAGCGAAAGTGTCAGCAGGCTCAATGGCTCAGGCGCACGCAGCGATATGCTCGCCGTCACCGTAGCGGATGCCGTTCAAGAGTTCGACCAACGTACTTTGCAGGACCACCGTTCTCCCGATACCTACAGCGACCTCTTGTATAAGAATGCCCTCTACGAAGAGGCCAAGACCATTGTCTCGGGTCTCATTCACGTCGAACCCGATGCACATCGCACTGACGCCTTCCAAAAAGTGCGCAATCTGATTCTCAGTCCGAACGCCGAAGCAAACTCGCTTCCGGGTCTCGAGATTTTAGCCGATGAAGTGCGCTGTTCCCACGGCGCAACCACCGGCGAGATTGATGCCGAGGAACTGTTTTATATGCAAGCGCGGGGGATCCCAGCGCGGGATGCCTACAGGCTGATCACTTTCGGTTTCTTAAACGAGGTTCTGGAACGTTTCCCAGACGAGGCGGTGCGCGCTGCCCTGCAAGAGACGCTCCGCGCCCGGCTTGCCGGACACTGACCGGAACTCAGCGCGAGAGTATCCGCCGTCTCCGCCTCCCCGTAGACGCCGCGGGCGCGGCCCCACACGGGCACTCAAACCCGCGTGCTACGCAGACAAGCCTTTGAGTTCGCCAGTGCTGTCTCCAAGTTGGGCGGTGCGCACATCCATCCGGTTCAGCAGGCCGAGCCAGAGATTGTTTAAGGGAGTCTCTCCCGGAAGCGCCAGATGGCGTCCCGTGGAAATAGTCCCGTTTCCACGCCCGGCTAAAAGGATGGGCAGGTCGTCATGATTATGACGGTTGCCGTCGGAGTTGCCGCTTCCAATCGCGACCATGCAGTGATCCAGCAAAGTGCCTTCGCCCTCACGCACCGAGCGGAGGCGCCCAAGCAGGTAGGCGAACTGGCGCATATGGAACCGGTTGATACGTGCAATCTTCTCCTGTTTTTCAGCATTGTTGCCATGGTGGGAGAGGTCATGGTGGCCTTCGCGCACGTCGATAAAAGGATACGGCTTGTTGCTGCCCTCGTTGGCGAGCACAAACGTCGCAATGCGCGTCGAGTCCGTCTGGAACGCCAAAACCAAAAGGTCGCTCAACAGACGGATATGAGTCTCATAATCTGTGGGTGACGTCTCCGGCACTTGGAATCCCTCGGGCGGTTTCGGATTCGAAAAAGAGGCTGCACGCCCGATCCGCACTTCAAGATCGCGGATTGCGGACACATACTCGTCGAGTTTGTTCTGATCCTGACGCCCGAGTTTTCCGTTAAGCGATTTGAAATCTTCACGCACGAAGTCGATCACGCTTTTGCGCATCCGGTCGCGTTCAACCCGGTCCGCAGCGGAACCGGCACCGAAGATACGTTCAAAAACAAGCTTGGGGTTGACCTCTTTGGGAACCGGTTGTGTGGAAGATCTCCACGACATGGTGGAGGAGTACACGCAACTGTACCCGGAGTCGCAATTGCCTGCCATGGAACCCTGTTCACAGCCAATTTCCAGGGAGGAAAGGCGCGTGCGGTCTCCCACGGCAGCGGCTGCGACTTGATCCACAGAAATGCCCCCGCGAATGTCCGCCCCCTCCGTTTTGCGCGGTTGCACTCCAGTTAAAAAAGCGGAGAGGGCGCGGGCATGATCCCCTCCCCCATCGCCATTGGCACGTGCTTTATCCGAGGCCAGTCCGCTAATGAGCAGCAAATGCTCCTTGTGCTCCTTGAGTTCGGCGAGCGTGAGAGGAAGGTCTTCGAGCCTGCCCGCGGAGGCAGGACGCCAATCGGGCATGTGTACTCCGTTGGGAATGTATAACATCGCCATCCGGTTCGGGGCGGTGGGCGCGGCGCCGGCTTTGCCCGGTTCGGCTTTGGCCCACGAGGTCAGGGGCCCCATACACTCCAGCCACGGCAGTGCCACGCATGCGCCAAGTCCCCGGAGCATCGTCCGGCGGGAAAGGGTTCGGGAGTTTGTAGGGTTCATATTCTTGCGGGGTGTTTTGGGTGGAAAAGGCCTCAATTGCCGGCAGTCTTCGCAGAGGGCGTACCCCTCTTATACAGAAAAGCATCACTCCGGACAATGGCATGAACGAGAGGAAAAAAACGGTCTCCCGAGTCCAGGGTCTTGCGAGTGATTTCCCGGAGGGCCGGTTCGTCGTAGTACTCCAAGCCACGCCCAAGGCCGTAGATCATGAGTTTCTCGGCCAGGTTGCGCACCACGGCAGCGCGTTTGCCCATCAGAATTTCACGCAGTTCACCCACTCCGGAAAAGGCGGAACCGTCTGGCAGTTTGCCTGAACTATCGATGGGATCTTCTCCGTCTTTGTTCCGGAAGCGTCCGATCACATCAAAGTTCTCAAAAGCGAACCCGATGGCGTCCATTGCCTTGTGGCAATTCGCGCAGGCCGCCTTCGAACGATGCTCCTCCATTCTCTGCCTTAAATTGCCCTTTGCTTCCTTGTTGTCTTCAAGTTCAGGCACTCCCGGCGGCGGCGGCGGCGGTGGCGTGCCAAGCATCTGCTCGAGAACCCATTTGCCGCGTTTCACGGGCGACGTGCGCGTCGGATTGGAAGTTACCGCCAGAACGCTCGAATGCGTGAGAATCCCAGCGCGCCCCATTTCGGTAAGATTGACCTTCTGAAATTCCCGCCCTCTGATGGGGGTGCCTCCCTGGCGCGTCTTCGGCTTTTGGAGAAGATTGCCCACAGTGTCGGCGATGCCGTAGTGGCGCGCCAAAGGTTCGTTCAAAAAGGTGTACTCAGCGCCTACCAAATCCATCACAGAGCTGTTCTGAAGAAAGACCTCGTTTAAAAAAAGTTCGGTTTCTTTCAGGGCGCTGCGGCGTGCGGTTTCATCCCAGGGAAACAAGGCTGGGTCGGGTTGAAATGCGTTGAACCGCTGCAACTGCAACCACTGCATTCCAAAATTGGAAACCAGCGTGGAAGCTTTCGGATCCTTAAGCATGCGCTCCACTTGTTCCTCCAATTGCTGGGAAAGGGTGCCCGCCGCCGCAAGGGAAAGCAGGGCCTCGTCAGGCGTGGTCGACCAGAGAAAGTAACTCAACCGCGAGGCAATCTGGTACTGATTGAGCGGCTGCTTTTGGGGACCACTTCCCTGTTCGGATTCGACCCTGAAAAGGAAATGGGGGGAGCACAGCGCCATCGTCACCAAACTGCGCGCGTCCTTCTCGAGGGAAGGGAGATCGGTTCCGTCTGTAAACAGGCCGAGATAGCGGTGCACCTCCTCTTCCGTGGGAGGGCGCCGGAAGGTGCGAGTCAAAAGCCATTCCGTCAGAAGTCTGGGTCTCGCTTCTGGAGCCGCTGACGCTGTCAGTTCTGCAATCTTGCGCTGGAATCGGGTGCGTCTGTCCAAGGGGCCAACGGCCGCAAAACTGCGGGTAAAAATCATGCGTTCCGCATCCGCCGTGTCCCTGTCAGCAAACCGGGCCGAGAATTTGTGGAGCCCTCCTTTGAGGTGCAGCGGCACTTCAATATTTTCCCACTTTTTAAAAGGCGCCTTCACCGTGTAGGTGCCCGCAAGCGTCCCATTCACTAAAAGTTCCAAAGTCGGAGGCGCGGCTCCTTCCGGTATTTTTGCAGAGACGGAAACGATAAACCGGTAATCCCCCTCCTCCGGGAGGGTGTCACTCATACTCAGGGTCGAATCCTTGTTGTCAAAAGGCCTGTCGGGCTCAGTGTTGGAGTAAGGAGTCGGTGCCAGATATATCGAACGCGCTACGTGATTGCGTTCCGGCCCCAGAGATTCGGGCAAAACGCGCTGGGCAACCGCGCGCGCTGCATCGATAAAACGTTCTGCGTGAATGGGAGAAATGGTCAGAACACTGCCGATGTTGTCGAAGCCATTGCCGATGTCGTCCGAGGGGAAGGCCTCCGAGGCGTTAAATTCCGTGAGAAAAATGTCACGAACGCTCAGGTTGTACTCCAGGCGGTTGAGCCGGCGCATGGTGACGGCCCCGGGATCGGGAGGGAGCGCTGCAAAAGCCTCGTCTATGGCGGAGGTCAGGTGCCCCGTGAAGGAGCTCGCGACATCCTTCTCGGGCAGCTTTTTCGCGTCATCTGGAGGCATCTCGCCCGATTCCGTTTGCTTGAGGACCGAGCGCCAGATTTGACGGTTGCTCACCAAATCGGGTTGCGAGAGCAGTTTTTTAAGGTCCACATCGCCCTTTGTGGACTTCTCTCCATGACACTCGGTGCAATAGTTTTTAAGAAAGGGCGCGATCTGTTCGTTGAAAATTCGCGTGCTTTCCACTTGGTGTTTGTTGAGCACCACACCTGTGCGCGCCCCCGCTCTTGCAGCGCCAGCGGCTCCCGGGCTTGTTTCGGCAGCGGTCGACACGAGGGAAACCACTAAAAACAAGACCCCAGTACAAACCACAGCGCCAAACCGAAGAGCTTTCCGGCTAGAAAAGAAGGGGTGCGTCGGTAGAAGGGTCATGAAAGTGCGTTGAAGAGCGGCCTAAAGACAACCCGCCAGATCGGGGTTTCATTAGCCACACTTGGGTGGAAGTGGCTTTCGTGCGAAAATCGGGCGCTACGAAACAGCCCTGGAATCGCATTCCCGCGACTCTCCCAAAGCGAGTACCATCTTTCCAAAAGCCGTCTTAACGCCACCATCTTTGCCGCTCCCGCACGTATTGATGTTGAGGCGTTCCTTGGGCCCGATAATTTTGGAGCGGACTGCTTGTTTTTACGGTTGCCAACCGCTCAAGTCGTCCCTCTCTTCTACAACTTTGACGCATGAACTTTTTGATCCAACGCATTCATGAAAATGACGATGCCATTGTCGCCCTGCAAAATTTGGCCCCGGGTCAAACAGTCGGCCTCGCGGACAAAGAATGGACACTCAGAGAGCACATCCCCTTAAAGCATAAATTTGCCGCGCGCGATTTTCAGGACAACGAAAAGGTGACCATGTATGGGGTTACCGTGGGACGAGTACGTGGAAATGTCCCCAGCGGATCTCTTCTCACAACCGAGAACCTTGTGCACGCGGCAGACGCCTTCAAAGCAGAAAGCGGCGCCCGAAAATGGATCGCTCCAGACGCTGGGAAGTGGAAGACTCGGACCTTCCAGGGATACCGCAGAACTGACGGCTCCGCGGGCACCGCCAACCTCTGGCTCGTCGTTCCCCTCGTCTTCTGTGAAAACCGGAACATCTCGGTGATGCAAAACGCTCTCAACCGGGCGTTGGGATATCATCGTCAATCGCCCTACGAACAATTTGCGCACGATCTCGCGCACCAGTGGCAACGCAATTCATCAGCCCACGCCCTTGACTCCGTCCATCTTTCCCCGGAATCTTTCAGCAACACTCCTCTTTTTCCAAATGTAGGAGGCGTTAAGTTTCTGCAACATACGTTCGGTTGCGGAGGAACGCGGCAAGACTCAACCGCCTTGTGCGCATTGATCGCGGGTTATCTGAACAATCCGAACGTCGCAGGCGCAACAATCCTGAGCCTTGGGTGCCAGCACTCGCAAATCAGCGTGCTTGAGCAGGAAATCGCCAAACGTAATCCCCGTTTTAGCAAGCCGCTGGAGATTTTCGAGCAGCAAAAGGCTGCTTCAGAAACCGACATGCTCCAGAAAGCGATGAGAGCCACATTTCTGGGCGTTGCGGCCGCCAACCAATTTCAACGGGAAGCCTGTCCGCTCTCGGATCTGACCGTGGGGGTGAAGTGCGGCGGCAGCGACGGGTTCTCAGGAATCAGCGCAAATCCCGTGGTTGGAAAGCTTTCTGATCTTTTATGTGCACTCGGTGGTGCCAGTGTGCTGAGTGAATTTCCAGAACTTTGTGGAGTTGAACAAGACCTTTGTCTGCGTTGCGAAAGCCCCGAACTTGCACACCGCTTCGCCGAACTGATGAGCAACTACGACGCACAGGCGCGCGCGTGCGGGAGCGGCTTTGATATGAACCCCAGTCCGGGAAACATCCGCGACGGATTGATCACGGACGCGATCAAGTCCGCCGGGGCCGCTACAAAAGGAGGGTCCGCACCGATTGTGGATGTGCTTGATTACGGCGACCCAGTGGTGAAGCGAAACGGTGTATCCCTTCTCCATGCGCCCGGAAATGACGTGGAATGCACCACGGCAATGGCAGGCTCCGGATGCAACCTGATATTGTTCACCACGGGCCTTGGAACCCCAACGGGCAATCCTATTTGCCCAACGCTTAAAATCGCCACAAATTCACCACTCGCAGAGCGCATGTCCGACATCATCGATTTTGATGCCGGCCCCATGCTCAAAGGCGAACGCTCCCTCGAGCAACTGGCGGAAGATCTGTTGGAACTGTCCATCGGGACTGCCAGCGGGGAAGTCATTCCCAAGGCCGTCGCACTGGGACAGGATGACTTCATTCCCTGGAAGCGCGGTGTCTCGCTCTAACCTCCAGCGGCGTCAGACCGCCTTGATCTCCCACCCCTCGCGGTAATTCCGACGCAGAAACCGCTCGGCATCGGGATGGCCAGGCAACGACAGCGCAGCGGCATTCCAAGACAACGTCACGTTTGGAATGCGGGTTGCCACATTTCCCAGAAGCACCGCTTCTGTAAGAGGGCCAGCGTATTCAAAGTTATCCGTCGTTTCTGTGCCGTTCAAGGCAGCCTCGACCCACGCATGATAGTGGTTGAGCGCCGGTTGTTTATCGATTGAAAAGCCACTGAATTTTTCCACCGGAAACAACTGGGGCATTGCTACATGCGGCTGCATTAAAACGCCACCTTCTCCTATAAAAAGAGACCCCGCTCTTGCCAGTTCCTGCCCGGGAGGCAACTGGCCGAGCAGCCTGTCTGGAAGCCGGCCCCCGTCATACCAGGTCACGGGCAATGTCTGTCCTTTGGTATAAGCAGTTCCGGGAAAGACATACTGCACAGTCTCTGCAGTCGGCCACGTATGGGCATTGAGCCCCTCGTTCTCTGCGCGAACAGTCAGCGGAGACCCGAGCTCCAAAGCTGTAAAAACGGGATCAAGAATATGACAGCCAAAATCCCCCATCGTGCCTCCTCCAAACTCCTGCCAGTCTCTCCAGTTAAAAGGATGATACACCTTGGGCGCATACTCCCGCTGGGCTGCGACACCGAGCCACAAATCCCAATTTAAAGAATCAGGAACAGGTCCAGACGGAGGAGGAGACGTTAACTTCGTGTAACCGTTGCCACTATTGCGCTGCCAAGAGTGCACCGCCGTGATTTTCCCAATCACTCCATCCCGAATTAATTTCACCCCGGTGCGATATTCACTGGCCGAGTGGATCTGGTTGCCCATCTGCGTGCGCACGCGTGATTGAGCCGCCTGCAAACGCATCTGGCGCGCCTCCCACACCGTATGGGTCAACGGCTTCTGACAGTACACATGCTTGCCCAAGCGCATGGACTCCATCGCTACCGCCGCGTGCATATGGTCGGGCGTGGAAACCACCACAGCATCAAACGCCTTACCCAGCTTGGAAAACATTTCGCGGAAATCAGAATGGTGCCCCACTCCCGGAAACAATTGGTCTATCTTCGCAAACCGATTTGAATCCACATCGCAAAAACCCACATACTTCACCCGGGCATGCGACCCAACCTCTTTGAGGTCTGAAAGTCCCTTTCCATCGCACCCCACTCCGACGATTTGAAGATTCGAATTGGGGTTTTGCGCGCTGAGGATTGCGGGAAAGCCCAGAGTTGCGGCAACGGAGCTTTTTAAGAATGTCCTGCGGGTGGTTTTCATATTTTAAAGTATTTCGCTGCGTAGGTTTAATGATCTCGCTTAGCCTTTTTTCATTCTGCCGGTCCATTCCTCCCGCGCAGGAAAGAAAGAAGATCGGCCATTTGATCCTTGGAGATTACCGCCTCCAGACCAGCAGGCATCAAACTACGATCCAGGCTCTTGATGCTCTGCATTGCCCCGCGGACAAGAATTTCCTTTGTGCCCCCTTGGAGGGTTAAAGTCACACTTTCAGAAGTCTCCGCGCTGACCAACCCAACCAGAATTCTTCCATCGCGCATCTCCACCTGATACGCACTGAACCGCGCCTCAAACATGCGGTTTGGATCCAAAATGTCCGACAAAAGCGCCTCTGGTGGTTTGGCTTTTACATCTGAGAGCGACGGGCCGACCTCCATCCCCGCATTGCCGTGGCGGTGGCACGACGTGCACAAGGTCTCAAACAGGAGGCTCCCTTTCGTCTTGTCACCCGCCCGGGTGATCGCCGGCAAATAATCAGCGACAACAGCAGCGCGGTCTTCGCTTGGTTGGCCGAATAATTTCACAGCAAGATCACGAAGTTCACCCGAACCCCTTTGATAACGCCATCTGGTCTCGATCTCCACAAGCGCCGGCGAGATCTCTCCCCTTTCCATGCGTTTGAAAAGCTCAAGTGCTGTTTTTGCGGAGGCGCTTAAAAGTGAAACCAGTTCCTTTCTCAAAAATGGACCGGCGTTGGGCAGCAGTTCATACGCGAGCGGAGAGGCTTTTTCTCCTCCCACTTTTTTCAGAATCCCTATCGCAGCAGCCTGCAACTCAGGTTTTTGATCAGGCATTAACAACTGCCTTAAAACGGGTTGTGTCTCTTCCCATTTCCTCTGCTCCAAAAGGGAAAGACAGGCCAGTCTGGTTTCAGCGGCGGTAGTGGGATCAGACAGAGCCGCGTCCATCTGTTTGAGCAAACCACCCGCATGCACTGCCGAATCACGAAGTTTGTTGTTCTTCGTTTGAACAAACTCAACCAATGATTTGCCCCACGGATGCCCCGATGCCTTCGAAATTCCTTCCGCGACCCCTTGCATCAAAGCCGCTTTCCACCAGGTCAAACGCCCTGCATCGTTCGACAATTTCTGCAGCGCTGCCGCGAAATCCTCCTCGCCGCCCACAACTGCACTCACGCGGGCCAGACTCCGAACGGTGAGCGCACGCTGATGGGAATATTCCTTTTTAAACATCTCATCCCCAAGTATATAATCCAAAACCAGACCGGCGGAAAACTGGCTCGAGGATAAGACCGCCTTTGTGATCCAGGGATCCTCCGGAAGACGTGCGATGCTTTCTGCACGCTCCTTCGCGAGGGTGGTAAGGTCAGCGAGGATTGAATCCGGTCGGTTAAGAATTGAAAAAAAGGTGCGCCTCGCCGCTCCGTTTATTTGCTCTCCCCCATGCGGCGGTTCCACTCTTCCCTCTTTTTCAGCGATTATTCGTCGCGCCGTCTCACGCTGCCAAGCGTCCGGATGATCTAACCATGTTTTTAAATCTGCGATGGAAGAGGGCGCCGGCCCAATCTTTGCAACCTTCATTCCTTTGGGAACGATCCGCCAAATACGCCCATGCACCTCGCCCTCGCGCATGTCATGAGTTTTTACAAAGTCCTCCGGAAAGAAGCGGGCGTGATCAATCCATCTTCTGTAAATGTCACAAATATAGATGGCCCCGTCCGGCCCCGTGGTGAAATTCACAGGCCGGCACCATTCATCCGAGCTTCTGAAAAATTCGGTCCGCTCTCCGACCCGCACCGCCTTGAGACTAGCCCCATGTTCTTCAAGCCGATACCGCGTCACAAGTTGGCCGGTTGGCTCGGGAACAAACACATTGTTTCTGAGCTCCGGCATCAGACTGCCGCGGTAAACACCAAGGCCCGAGCAGGCCGTATTGGTGCCAGCGTGGGCGTCGGCTGTCGTATGGGTGATCTGAACGGGGTAAACCCGAGTATCCGCTCCGGCTGGCGCAATATCTTCCCAGCCTTTTTCAATGTCCGCCCACGGATTACGCTGCACTGCTGCCAGGGGCATCACCGCAAACATCACCGGACTGCGGTTCGAGCAGAAAAAGTAGCGCCCAAAGTCGTCAAACGCCGCCCCGTACTGGCCAAACCCCGTCACTGGTTCGAGTTTTCCCGACGCGGGATCCCAGCGGAAATTGCAACGGGGGACGCCGACAGCCGAGTTAGGCAGGTCCGTGGGATAGATCTCTTTAGCCTCGAGGCCATTATTGAAATACACACAACCGTCCGGCCCCCATCTTGGGGCGCTCACCTGCAACTGGCTGAAGCGCGGATTAAACCCATTGATTAAAGGCTGGCTAAAATCGGAGACGCCGTCTCCGTCGGTATCGCGTAGAAATAAAATCTGCGTTCTGGTCGTCACGATCAGCCCATCCTTGTAGGGAAGCAATCCCTGCACATGGTCGAGATGGTCCGCAAACGTCACCGCCTTGTCCATTCGACCGTCCCCGTCTTCGTCGGTAAGCATCTGGACGCGTGAAAGCCACGGATCTCCCGGATTTTTAGGCCCGAGGGGATAATCACGCATATCGGCCACAAAAAGTCGTCCTTTGGCATCCCACACGCACTCCACCGGATCCAAAACCAAAGGCTCTGAAGCCACGATTTGTGCTTCATAAGGCCCATCAAGGCGGATCTGTTTCAAAGATTCCTCCGGGCTCAGTGCGTTCTCCTGCCCGGCCCGCACACTGACATCCGTGCCTCCGCTTGCTTGGATGGCTGACCACTTTTCCCGGTAACTTCCAACGGGGTGTAACTCAAAGCGGCGTATGGTCATCTCGGCCCCGCGGCCATTGAGGCCGACATGCCATTCCGCCGGATAGACTGTAAGAGCCTCGTTCACAACAACTCCGTTAACCACGCATTTTAAACTCCCGCGCGAAAGGACAACTTCCAGTCGATTCCATTCACCCGGAGGTGATTCCAAATCGTCCCGTCCCCTGAACCCCTTTCTATCCACCCAAGAGGGATCGTGCTTCGACCAGTGAACAGTGCCTTGCGTGAGACGCGTCCGTGACGCGCCAGTCTTCCAGAAAAACTCACCGTCTGCGCCTTTCATGAATTCCCCTTCCAGAAAAAGAGGCCCTTTTTGTGCCACTCCAACGCCTGCCAAAATCGGACGCAGACCGCCGAGACATCCTTCGCGCAAAATGACTTCCATGCCCCCCGTTATTCCCGACTGAGGGGAACCCAAGAATACACCCGCGTCACGGGCCTTGGTGGCTTGAGAGCCAAGCGTCTTCTCTCCCCATTTAAATTCAAGAACGAGATGGAAATCGGCGAACGCCCGTTTCGAGGACAGCTGGGCTGGCATTTTTTCACTCAGCTTGAGCTGGCCGTCTGAGAACGAAACCCAGTCGCCCGGAAAGGGTTCCTTGGCTGCGACCGGCGATTTTAACGTAAACTCAACAGCCCCAGCTGATACCGCAGCGAGAAAATCCACCCGCTCGTCGAGTTGTGACTCCGCCCGCAAACCTGCCACCAGACTCAAAAAGCCCAATGCAGATAAAAGCCGTCGAATGATGTGGGGGTGCTTCATCTTCAAAGCAGTCTTCTAACGAAAGGCACCCTTAGCTAAAAAGACCTTCCAATCCAAGGAAATAACGGATTCCATTCGGGCATGGTAAAGGTTGAAGTTGTTTATCTTGGTGGTCTCCGCACGGAGGCGGTTCACGGTCCCTCCCGCAGTACGATTCAAACCGATGCTCCGCTCGACAACTGTGGCAAAGGTGAACTTTTTTCCCCCACGGATCTCGTCGGTACGGCGTTGGGAACATGCGTCCTCACTATCCTGGGCATTTATGCCCAGAAACACGGGCTGGATGTTTCGGGCGCCACCGCTTCTGTTCAAAAAGAAATGACAGCGGTGCCAGTGCGGCGCATTTCCACCCTCAGCACCGAGGTCACAATCCCGCTTCCGGCTCAAACCCCTCATCGGGAAGCCATAGAACGCGCACTTTTGAGCTGCCCCGTGCACGCCAGTCTGCATCCAGATATCAACAAGCCAATCCAGTTTATTTGGAAAGCGTAAGCACTACAACGGCAAAGCCCAGTCGTTTGGTGTGGCCGGGTGTCGATTCTTGAAATGTACGGAAACGTACAAGTCGCTGGGGCACGCGAATAAAGTGTGCGCTGCCCTGCGTAAAGTGGCTCCTGAGGTAGGATTTGAACCTACGACCAATCGGTTAACAGCCGATCGCTCTACCACTGAGCTACTCAGGAATTACAATTCGAGGGAGGTTATTTTTAACGTGCAGGGAGCCTCGCACGCAACATTTTTTACATACAAACTCCGCTTTTTATAGAAATCATTTTTTCCTCTGGTCACCGGCGATGCCCAGCCTCCAAGTTTAAGTCCCAAATGCATTCCATCCTTGTTGCTCCCTCCATTCTTGCCTGTGATTTTGGCTGCCTGCACCAAGAAGTTCATCGCGTTGAGGAAGCGGGTGCGGATTGGTTGCACCTCGATGTCATGGACGGCCACTTTGTGGACAATATCTCCTTCGGGCCGGCCTTCGTAGATGCAACGGCCGCGGTGGCAACCATCCCCGTGGACACGCACCTCATGGTGTCACGCCCCGATCATTACCTGCCCCGCTTTCTCGGATCGTCACAGAACATCACAATCCACGTGGAGGCCGATTGCGACATCGCTCAAACACTTGGGGCCATAAGGGATGCTGGACGCACTTGCGGTCTTTCCCTGCGGCCCGGAACGCCCTTCTCAGCCGTTGCACCCTATTTGGAAGTCATCGATTTATTGCTCGTCATGACTGTGGAACCCGGTTTTGGCGGCCAGTCTTTTCAGGAAGCCATGCTTCTGAAAATCGCGGAAGCGGCCAAAAAACGTGCGCTGAAGAAACTGGCCTACCGCCTCGAAGTTGACGGGGGCATCAACGCGAAAACTGCCGCCCAATGCATTGACGCAGGCGCGGATACACTGGTGGCTGGCACCTCGGTTTTTCGCGCTCCGGACATGAAAAGCGCGATCCAACACATTCGAGGAAGCAAGCCGTGAACCACCAGGGTTAGGGCGGTTCCTGAATGGGCCGAATCCTGCGCCGAGGTTCCGCCTGTGGAGCCCCTGGCGTGGGCACTGCCGGATTTGGCATCCCTTGGGAAGCGCCCGGGCGAGGAACAGTGCCCTGCGTTCCGGGACGGGGAATCGGCGCACCTTTAACAGCGTTTTTAATCGATGGAACTCCCGGCCTTCCGGGCTGACCCTGCGGCGGAGGCGCAGCGGCAGCCGCAGCGACAACCGCCTGATCAAACTCCACGCGCCCCGTCTCGGAACCCTTGCGTAAAATAGCCGTGGATTTCGCCGCAACCGCATTTTCATCGACGGAAACGAGCGAAACTCCATCGTCACTGGGCTTGTCTGCGGAAATGACCAGCCTCGTCGCTAAATCACGGGAGCGCACAAAAACCGTGTAGCGTTCTTCTCCGCTCTTGCCCTTCTGTTTTGAAAGGCCGGCAAGCACCCAATTCGTGGCGAAGTTTTCAGCCGCCACGACCGGCTCCGGAGCCGCGCTTGCGATCGCGAATGGGGATTTTTCAAGAAGAGCAGCGTATCTGTCCGCGGGAAAGGGGCGTGGGAGGACTTCCTTGGCTGGGGCATCCACTGGGGCATCCACTGGGGCATCGGCGGGTTTGGGCTCGTCCTGCGGAGGGGGCGAGGCGGGCTCCTGCGCGCGCGCCACGTACTGGGAAGGCTGCCACAAAAACAGCGACACGCTCGTTAGAAGTAGGAGAGTGGCCGGTTTCATCAGCGGGCGGCGAACCATTTGGCAACAGTGATATCGCAAAGCATTTGGGTTGCATCTGCGGGATCAACACGAAGGCGGGACTGCTGAATTACAATGAACCGGTCCGGTCCCTGAAGATCTTTCAGAAACCCGCACAGGTTTTTCCAATTTGCCTTTAATTCACACTGAACGGGCACGGCGACGGCACCCGTTTCGTTTTTGGCGGGGACAAGTTGC
The DNA here is from genome assembly GCA_947476255.1 of Chthoniobacteraceae bacterium. GTDB lineage: Bacteria > Verrucomicrobiota > Verrucomicrobiia > Chthoniobacterales > Chthoniobacteraceae > Chth-196. Next base: position 34,303 of record CANJPY010000004.1, read on the forward strand.
TGCTTGGCGAGGGTGACCCCATTTCTGGAAGCGTTCTCCTTGAGCACGTTCAGCAACGCATTGCCTGCGGCCGCATCATTCTCGAGCTTGGGCTGAAACTTCTGCACCCAGTTTGCGCGCTCCTCCCACACGGGAGCGTCTGCCACCAGCATCCGCAGGCTGTCACACATCGTCGTTTTTTGTGCGGCCTGCAGCGCCAACTGGCTGCGGGTATTTAGGAAAAACTTCACCACCAATAGATTCAAGAGCAATGCAGCCAGGGTTGCAACGACTCCCACCAGACGCTTTTCACTTGTGGATAATTCGCTGAACTTCATTTTTTAGAGGCGTTCCCATCAACTTTCCCCGTCACTCGAAATTGTGCCCGTTCATTGGGGAGAATGTTCGGGTTCGGAGAATCCACTTTGAAAGCGGCCAGTTCGCCTTCTTTTTTAAGGCGTCCCACGTATTCGATGGCTTCAGCGACGTTTGAAGCCTCGGCGGAAAAGGCGAACTCGCGCGGATTCATTTGAAACTCGGTGATCCGAATATCGACTCCTGCCACCGCTTTGGAGCTTTGGTGCAAAAGCTCGATCAAATACCGGGAAGGCTCCACAGCCGGTTCCAGGTTTTTCCAGCGATTTTGGCGGGCCTTTGCGACCTCCACCTGAGGCTGAAGTTCACTGATTTTCTGGTCGAGTTTTGCAATCCGCGACTTTTCAAAGGCCAGCCAGCAGAAACCGGCGGCAAGCAAAGCCGCATAACCGATGGCAGCCCACTGCAACCGCTCAAGCATTCGGGACTTGCGCGAGAGGGCTGAGGCCTCGTCAGCCCACAGGGAAGGCAGCCAGTTGCCCGAAATTTCATGGCGCGGCTCCACCGCAGTCTCCTCAATCTCAAGACCAGGCAATGCTTCACGAATCGCGTTTGCCCATTCGGGAACCCCCACACAGGCCCGGTCCAACCGCTCTGGAAGCACTCCGGAAAGCTCCGCCCCCAGCAGCACACGTTGCACCTCGGCGGCGTCCGGCATGGACGCTTCAACGGCAAGACGTTCTATCCAAAGGAGTTTTCCATCCGCTGTTAGGAGCAGAAAAACGTGCTCTCCTTCCTTCCAAATGGCGAGCACCTTCCCTTTGGAAACCAGTGTGCGCGCGAGTTGAATGGCGTACACACCCACCGCCACGGGGCCCATTTTAGAGCTACGCAAAGGTTCCGCGCATGTTTTGAGCTCAGAAAGCGGGACGGCTATCGCCAAAATCTGCGCGTCTTCACCCACAAACCCAAGCTCCTCGATATCGAAAACAAAATCTTCAGCGGTATACGGAAGCAGTTTTTCCAACTGCAATTGCGCCATGGAAACAAGATCCTCGCGCGGGGCGCGCGGGAGAGTGAGATGCTCCGTCACGATGGCGGAAGAAGGCACCAGAAGTTCTGCGCGCAGATGCGCGGGTATCTTGCCAACAAGTTCCCCAATAGACGTCCCGACGCAGGAATCGGCGCCGGTTTGGGCGCGCCATCCTTCGGGAGACGGAGAAAATCGCACTATGGGTGCGCCTAAACGAGATTTCATTCGATCCAAGAGCGTATCTGCGGGGTTCCTGTGCCTTTTCGTACAACGACCTGCACTTGTCGAATGACTTTTCCAGAATAACCTTCGGAGCGAATCCGAATTGTTTGTTCGTTTACGGTCACCAACGCCGCCAACCGTTCCCAACTTTTAGCATCGAAACCGAGTGCCTGACGCACTTGATCCGGTCCAGCGAACTTTGGATCGTCCTCTGTATGAAGAATTTGATCGGGTCCGGAACGGATCTGCAGCCAGCGCTGAACCCGGGTTTCCCCAAATCCTGGCAACAGCCGGAGCACCTCTTCAGGCGCTTCCATAAGGTCCAGAGGGCCCGTACTCTCCAGAGTCAATAAATCCCGCCAACCCGGATAGCGCAACAGCGGTTCCATCCCTGGAATCCGCTTCAACTCATCTAAACTTTGTATCATTCGATTTGCAGGGTGGTAGTCCTTGGAGTCTTCCTGACCGTGAAGTCGTGCTATGTTATCTGCATCTACGTAGTCGCGCAAACAATCCATCAAGCGTTGACCATCCATGAGTTCAACACCAATCACTAATTCTAGCCACTGCTTGAAAATACCGATTCGGGACTGGTCGTTGCCGCTCAACATCCATGCAAGGTTTATGCGGCCTCCCTCACTCTCAATCGAAACACGATACCCCATCCCTGAAGCCACTTCAGTCTCAAGCAACGAGCTATACCGGTCCACCTTTGGATTCAGGGCCAGAGCAATACCCGAATGCGCCATGGCCAGCGCCTCCACAGAACGCGTGTCTTCTCCATGCTGCTGAACCCGTTGCTGCAGCCAGAAAAACCACCCCGAAACCGCCATCGTCAGCACGATAATTGCCCAAAAAACCGCGAGAAGGGCGGACCCCTCCCTCGCATCCGCCTTCTTGTAAATCTCTCTAAATCGCGTCGTTTTCATGCCGATCATTGTCGGACGCGGGCCGAGGGAACCGGCAGCACAATCTCAAAAGGTTCATCGGATGCGCGCCTCCAAATCTTCATGCGCACCAGTGTGGGGCGCGCGTTCGCATCATCCCAACGCTCCACCCATGCACCCAGGGACGGCTGAAAGTAACGGAATTCAAGCGCGAACACATCCGCTAGAATCGGGATCCAGTCGTAGGCGCTATCCGGCTCGGTGAGAAGACGCCGGCGGATTCCAAGATCCTGCAAACGGGACGTCGCCGTTTTCGGCTGGATGGTGAGTGTAAGGGCATAGTCCTCGTCCGGCGCTGCTGATGTTAATAATGCAAGGCCAGGGCGCGCCGTCCATTGGAGCTCATCCGCGGGAGCCATCCCAAAGACATGGGGAAAACCCCGCAAGACGTCAGTCTGATGCAGCGGCAGATTATTCAAAACCCCCTGCACGTAACGGACAAGACCATCCATGGCTACGGACTCCAGTTGGCTATCCCTCGTGTTTTGAAGCGCCATCAACTGCGTCCCTACCAATCGGTACATCGTAAAGAGGAGCATTCCAAGCACGCCCATCCCCACCATGATTTCCATCAAAGTGAACCCGGCACGTCTGCCCAATCCAAGTCTATCCCGCGGCTGGATACGCATAGAATTTAAGTTGTTTGGAGGCACGGGAACCTCCTCCTCCGGGCCAGCTTACTTCCAAAGTAACCTCCAGAAGACCATCGACGATCTTTTTATTCTGATCGGTCAGCTCCAAGGGCACCACGAACTGCTTCAGAACCATTCCTGTAAATTCTCCCTTCAGCTCCAACCCTGAAGTAATATCCGCGTACGGTTGCGCACCAAACTCCAATTCACGCATCCTGTTTAAAAGCGCACGCCTCGCCCGGGAATCTTCCTTCTGCACCACTCCGGCAAGCAGGCCCCCCTCAATACAACGCGCCAAGGCAAGAACCGCCATGGCAAAAATAGCCGTGGCCAGCATCGCCTCGAGCAGGATGAACCCTCCCCTGGCACGCCGCCGGCACGAATGACGCATTAGAATATCCATCTTCAGGGGCGTTTAGGGACACTCACCGGGTATGAACACCGAGCACCTCGGGCTCCGCAATCAAGGCGCCAAAACGCAACTCCCACGAACCGCCCGGCCCAGCATAAGCCAATTCCACGGGTTCCCTGATTCCTTCCGGCCAAAAACTCCACTCCGCGAACGCTTTCGGGTCGCGTGCGACAGTCCGCGCGAGCACCAGGCTCTCTTCCTTGTCCAAGCCAAAAAAATCCCAGCCCTCCTCTCTCACGCTACCATCCTCGTTGAGATCCTGCTCGGGAACCATACGAATCCCGCCCTCCTCCCAGCGTAGACGCACCTCCATCTTGGAGGACCGGGCCAATTCCGTAGCACGCCCCACGAACTGGTTGAATTGTTCCATGCGCTCGCGCAACCGTTGTTCCGCAAACAACCCGCGCATGCTCGGCATAGCCAGGCTCAGCATCATGAGACCAATCACCACTGCGAGACTGATTTCCAAGAGTGTAAAACCCAGGGCGTTTGAGCGCTCTTTTTTCATGGCGCTCCTCCTCCCGCCGCTTCGCTTGAGGCAGCGCTCTTTAATCTGGGCACGGCTTCACAGATCGCACGCCAGCCCGGAAAATTCCAGGCATTGGGGAAGCCCATACATTGCAGAGGCTTTGCGTTTTGAACCCGGCAGTCGCGGCCTTCCAAAAAAATGCACTCCCCGTTTTCCTTGTCTTTCAGAGACAACCCATCTTTCTGAGGACGGATGCGGGTGTATTCTTGAATAAAATCAAACTCCGTCCGCCCAAGAAGCTTGGCCATCGCCAAAATTTCAGTGTCGCCAATTTTCACTTGGCCGGGCCACCGGCAGCACGCGGTGCAGCGCTGGCAGTCGTAATGGACGTGTGGAGCCATGAACTCTGTCAAAGGGCGGGATGATTTTAAACGAGTGCGAACCTAGGGGGAGGCTTGTGAGCAAACACAAAGCCTCGCGCCACGCAGGTTTCTTTATTAACCTATCTTTGGCATAAAGCCAGTCCCTCTATTTATTCGCTCCCTCTTGACTTCGGGCCCTTCTCGAAGCTCTCATTTCCCATCGCATGAAACTTGCCTCTCGCTACACAGCCCTCACCACTCTGGCGTTGTCCTCAGCCGCATTGACCGCCAGCGCTGCCGTGGACTTCGTCAAAGACATTCAACCGATTCTCGAAAACAACTGCGTATCCTGTCATCGAAAAGGCAATGTCAAAGGTGGCGTTCGCCTTGATACTCGCAAAGAAGCCACGACCAGCGGAGACAACGGTCCGGCACTTGTTCCCGGTAAATCGGCCAAAAGCGCGATGTACACCACGATGATCCTGCCCGAGGACGACGACCTGCTCATGCCCCCCAAGAAGAAGGGCGGCCCGCTGCCCAAGGCAACAACCGAACTGATCCGGACGTGGATTGACGAGGGCGCCACCTGGCCGGAGGATTTGACGCTGATTTCACGCAAGAAGGAGGAAACGGGCAAAGTCGATGAATCCAAGCTTGTGAAAGACATTCATGCCCACATCACCGCCGCCTCTCCCGCAACGGCAGAAAGCGAGATGAAAGCCTATGCCGAAAAAATTCCCGGCACGGATGTCACCTTTGACCTCGTGAAAATCCCGGGCGGCAAGTTCAAGATGGGCAGTCCTGCTGGCGAGGAGGGTCGCAATGCGGACGAGGGTCCCCAGCGCGATGTGACCATCGCACCGTTCTGGATGGGGAAGTGTGAGGTGACGTGGAATGAATTCGAACTGTTCATGTATCCGACGGAGGAAAAGCGCATCCGCGAGAGCCATAAGTTGAATGAGAAACTCAACGACCTCACGGACGCGAGCTCACGCCCGACGCAGCCTTATGTAGAAATGAGCTTCGGCATGGGCAAGGATGGGTTTCCCGCCATCTCCATGACACAGCATTCTGCAAACAAGTACTGCGAATGGCTGAGTGCAAAAACAGGCCACTTTTACCGCCTGCCCACGGAGGCGGAATGGGAATACGCAGCCCGGGCAGGCACGTCCACCGTTTACTTCTGGGGAGACGACGCCTCCCAACTTGACGAATATTGCTGGTGGGCGAATAACAGCGACGGCAAGTATCAGAAGGTGGGCAAGAAGAAGGCCAACCCCTGGGGTTTGCACGACATTCTGGGCAACGTGTGCGAGTGGACGCTGGACCAGTATTCACCAACGACTTACGCCAGCGGCGGCGCCAGTAATCCCTGGGTGAAAGCTACGAAGCCATATCCTCATGTGGCTCGAGGCGGTTCCTGGGACGATGACTCTGCTGAAAAACTTCGCTCGGCCGCGCGACGTTTCTCGGACCCGGACTGGAAAATCCAAGACCCTCAGTTTCCCAAGAGCATATGGTACCATACGGATGCCCAGTTTTTGGGATTCCGAGTCGTCCGTCCGCTTCAGACGCCATCACCTGAAGAGATGCAAAAATACTGGAACAGTGGCGTCGAAAAGGACTAGAGGGCAAGAGACTCTCTGGAGCAGGACTCGTGTCACCCGCGACTCCTGCTCTACGGGCGTGAAACTATCCGGAAACGCCTTGTAACAGGCGCAATTTTTACTACAACCATTCTCCATATGAAGCGCCCCACATCAAAACCCATGTCGTTATTCGGCCCTTTATCCACAGTATCCGCAGCACTGGCTTTGAGTGTGGGGTTCTCGCTGTTTACGGGCACGCCCGCCGTCGCGCAGGAGGCCCCGCTGATTACGATCACCAAGAGTGATAAAATCTCTCTGGGCCTCAACGCCATCAGTGGCCCTGAAAGCGCTGTCCTGTCGCAAATACTTCAAAAAGACCTGCAGCTCTCGGGGGCTTTTTCAATCGGATCCAACACAACCGCTAATTATTTGGTGTCTGGTGCATCTTCCGGAACAAATTTGAGGGGTCTTGTGACGGAGCGTGGGGGCCGGGTCATCTTGGAGCGGTCCTATTCGGGGAATTCGCGTGCACAGGCACACGCTTTTGCGAACGACATTGTTGAAACCATTACTGGCGTCCGCGGGATTGCAGGATCGAAGATTGGGTTTGTCTCCACACGTTCCGGCAGCAAGGAGATTTATTTGGTGGACTCGGACGGGAGCAATCTCACGCAATTAACGCGAGATTCAGGAATCAGTGTGGCTCCGCGCATCTCAGGAGATGGAAGGAAGCTGGCATACACAGGTTACCAAAGCGGTTACGCCGATGTGTATGAGATCGATCTGGCATCCGGAGCCCGGAAACGGATCATGAAATATCCGGGCACGAATTCCGGGGCGGCATACTCGCCTAATGGCGACCATTTCGCCGTGACCCTCAGCAAGGACGGCAACCCAGAACTCTATGTGACGAATCAGAACGGTGATTCGCCGCGCAGACTCACGATGACGGCGGGCGTGGAAAGCTCTCCAACATGGTCACCGGACGGAAGGGAAATCATTTATTCCAGCGATGCGGGAGGAAACTCGATGCTGTATCGGATTTCGGCTTCGGGTGGAACGCCGTCACAAATTCGCACTGGTCACTCGTACAACACGGAGCCGCATTGGTCGCCTGATGGGAAAAAGGTTGTTTTTAATGTGCGCGAAGGGGGTGCGTTTCAGGTTGCGATGCTTGAGCTTGGGAGCGGCCATGTGCGCCTCCTCGGAGAAGGCCAGAACCCCGTGTGGGGCCCAGATTCAAAACATATCATCTACGCAAGCAGTGGGTCGCTTGTGCTGCTCGACGTTGTGACCTTGCAGCGCAACAGCATCGTGGGAGGCATCGGAAAAATTTCCGAGCCGACTTGGATGAGGTAGGCCACGCGCGCCGAGTCGCAATTCTCCAGCGGGTGCGGAACGCTTCAACCAAGGACCTCAAAAGCACACCGACTCGGCTTTGTGCCTCGGTTCCTCAAGCCGGAACTTGTCCTACCGGGAAGGCATCCGCTTCAGCCGATAAAACGTAATCCAAACGTCCCCGTGTCTACCGTGTTGGGCACTCAATACGTGTAACAAATCAACCGTGGAGTCGCGCCGTCCTTGGCCCGCTCGTTTTGCATCACAAGAAGACGCCTGCCCGCTAAAATTGGGATCGACCATGTTTCCGGTGCTTCAAAAAGTTTCTGCCGTTGAACAATCTCCGGTTTGTCGCCCCCAGGTTTAAAACGAACCACCTCTCCGTTCTCACCCAGCGCCAAAACACCCTGCTCGCCGAGATCAACGAGATTGCCACGCCCAAAATTCCCTCCAAGGTCATCCCTCCACTTCTCCTGTCCACTCGCTGCATCCAGACAAACCAATTCGGCCAACCGCACATTTTGTCCATCGAAGCCAAAGATCAATCCCTGCCTCCAAATTGGTGTCACAAACTGCGCTCCCAGTTTTGCCGTAGACCAAATTTTTTGCAGCTTCCCGCCCTCCATTATCTCACTAAGGACGCTGCCACTTCCATAAGCTTCCGTCGTGAGAACTTTGTTTCCATCCACCAGAACGGGCGAAGCCGCATTCACAGACTCAGCAATCCTGGCGCGATGAGAGACCTCCCCAAGGACGGTGCCATCCGCGGCATCCAAGCATAACAACCCGCCTGTTGGAGGACGAACTTCACCTCCCGTAAACAAAAGCACACAATCCTTCATCGCCCCGCCCACACGGGTTTTTGCGGGAATTACCGAGGCGTACCCCGCACCCCAAGCGTGTTTGGCAACCCAAACGTCCGCGCCTGTATTGGCATCCAGTGCGACCGCGCAGCGCTCCTGTGAACCGCCCACCGGCAATATCACCTTCCCCTTCAACACAAGTGGAGTCGAACCGTGCCCGAAAAAATTATCCCGCATCTCGTAGTCTTTACCAAGATCACGCTTCCATAAAACGGCTCCGTTTTTTGCGTTGATACAATGAAGAAGGCCTGTGATCCCAAAAATCCAAACCTTTCCGTCAACCACCACAGGACTCGTGCGAGCCCCATCTCCGGACCCATAACGATCTCGATACGGCGCTTCATAAGCACAACGCCAAAGCGATTTTCCAGAATTCAAACTCAGGCATTCCAGCACCTCTTCACGCTCCTGCCGGTGAAATAAAAAAACACTCTCTCCCTCTACCACGGGAGGGGCCCAGCCTTTTCCCTTTGGAAACTCCCACTCTCTTTTTAAACCGCTCTCCTTCCAGAAACCTGCAGCATCTTCTGCTGCGGCCCGGCAATCATGATTGGGGCCCAAAAAACGCGGCCAATTCCCGCAAAGCGCCTTCGTGCCAGTGCATGAAAGCACGCACAAAAACGTAGCCGCGACCGACCTCTGGAATCTGAAGCGTTTCATAGAAGTGAAGTTTTGAGTTTTGAAACCGGCGGCAGCACTTCCAAAATACGCGCCAAGACGACACCCTCTTCCGTGCACAGAATGTTGCAACGGCCGTAAAGTTCCGCAGCTAATGGAGAACAAAGCAATTCACACAAACAGGGCTCCTCATGGACGGAAAAAAAAGCCTGCGGGCGGCTGCAGTAATGCACCCCATGACTGTTCAGTAATCCCCCCAAAGGGATCTTGCCTTCAATAATCTCACGTTGCACCGGATCCGGCAGTGCTTCTAAAAAAATCTCGATCGCGCCGTACTCCACAGCCTCGCCACTATGTGCGCTGCGCAACAGAACCTCGCGGTAATAGTGCCCAGCATCTCCCCGTCCGCTCTGAAGAACCTCCAAAGTAATTTTACTGGAGTGATACTTTTCAAGCTTCGAAGTCATGTCACCCGCATGAACAAGAAGGCTCCGGAGAACCTCTGGAATTTCATCGGGCTCGCACTTTATGAAATGCGCCTCTTCCGTGGGGCGAAACCGCCTCAGCGGATCCAGCAGTGCTACAGGCAACGCACTCATGCGTAGCGGGAGTTTTGGTGTTGCGGCAGGAAGAAGGGGTGAAGCAGTGAATCAACCTTGAGAAGAGCTTCGCGGGTAAGTTCAAACACTCCGCCACTCCAACGGCCAAGACCTTTGCATTCAAGCTCTTTCCACTGTTCACCAAAGCGATGCAAGAGATGCGTTGAAAATTTGTCCGCAAAATACGCAGCCTCAACTCTGCCGAGTTTGAGTTGTAAGATCAGCTCCCGAATCAAACGCTCCTCAGGGGTGGTTGCCATCGCACGCAGGACAGGGAGATTACCGGCGAAGACCGTTTCAATGTATTGCTCAATTTCAGTGATGTTCTGAAAATGAACGCCGCCAATGTGCGAAAATGCCGACACTCCTGCCCCGATGAGATCCGCGCCCTTCCAAAGCGAATCCCGATAGACAAACTTCGTTTTCTCGGGATTCTTCACCGCAGTATACCCGCTGGTCACCGTGTACCCAGCCTTCTCCAATTCATCAAAAGCATACCCCGTCCAGGCACGCTTCGTCGCCCAGTTCGCAACCGGTGCCACAAGTTTGCCCTCGGCTTTCATCTGCTTGAAAATACCCGTATTATAAGGCACTTCCATTTGATAAATGGTGACGCAGTCGGGATCCATTTCGATCAGTTTCCGAACATTTTCCCGCCAGTTTTCCTCGGTCTCCTCAACCATCCCTGAAATGAGGTCGACATTGATTTGCGGGAACCCCGCCGAGCGCGCCGCCTTGTAGGCACGTTGAATCTCGTCCGCGCGATGCGCCCTCCCGTTGATTTCCAAAATGTGGGAATCAAAGTTTTCCACTCCCAGGCTCAAGCGCGTCACCCCAAGCTCCCGTATCGCATGCAACTTTGCCTCATTCAAAGTGCCCGGTTCAGCTTCAAACGTGACCTCTTCAACCTGATCCCACGGCAGCAACTCCTTCATGCGATCCGTCAGCGAGCGCAGTTGATTCACGCTCAGGTAACTTGGAGTCCCGCCCCCAAAATACACAAACCGCGGCTTACGCCCGTTGATAAACGGCGCTGAGGCATACCGCCCGAGCTCCTGCATTCCGGCATCCAGATACCTCTGGATCTCCCCGGCACTGCGCTCGGTATAGACCCGGAAATAACAGAAATGACAGCGCTTACGACAAAATGGAATGTGAAAATAAACACCCAGCGGCGTTTCAACCTGAGCCGGTTGGGAGAGGAGCTCCTCCAAATGCCGCGCCGTTCCCTTGTCCCAAAAATGAAACGGAGGATAATTTGCAACGAAGTAGTTTCCCACCGTTGTCTCCTCGGGTTCTACTTGTGTTTTGTTTTGTTCGGGTTCTTCGCTCATGGCGTTTTAGCAGGAACTTTCAGACCGTGCACCACTCCATCCTCCGTCCCAACAACGATCCAACCGTCTGATACCGCAGGCGATGCCGCCACGGGTGAACCAAGGTCGTACACCCATCGCTCTGCGCCATCCCCAAGAGCCGCACCGTAAAGCCGACCGTCCATAGAGCCAAAAACAACCGTATCTCCGCAGACCACCGGTGAGCCGTCGACTTTGCCACGCGTCGGAAACTGCCAAAGGCCCTTCCCCGTTTCGCGTTCTATGCAATGCAACCGCTTGTCTCCCCCGCCGATCAGGACCCGGTCCTTTGTAACAGCCGCGCTCGAAACATAAGGAAACTGTCTTTCACGATATTTCCATGAAATCGTCGCCTCTTTTGGTTTCATCCCAATCACCACGTTCCCATAGTGCCCCACGTACGCGGTACCATCTTCAGCCACAGCCACAGATGAGGCTACATAGGCCTCCGCCTCTATCTGTCGCAGTTGTTTTCCGTCAACCGCGCTCACGATCCTGAGCATCGAATCGCAGCCCCCAAAAATCAGCTCTCCCCCAGGAAGCAACGCAGGGGTTCCGTTGATGTAATTCTCCGTTGCAAAAGTCCAAACGGCCTTGCCAGTCGCAGAATCCACACAATGCAGCTTTGAGTCGTAGCTCCCAAAAATCACCCACTCCGCGGCTTCCCCAAAGTTTTTGTAAAAATTCGCGCCCCCTATGATTTTATCGTCCGTACTATAATTCCAGACGGCTTCGCCTGAATCAGCTTCGATCGCGTAAAGCTTTCCGTCATTCGAACCGACGAAAACACGCTTCCCCAAAACAAGCGGCGTCGCCTCCACCGCAGCTTCCGTTTTAAAGGACCACTTTTTCAATCCTTTCTCCAAGTCTAAAGCGTGTAAAATGCCCGCTTCATCGCCGACAAAAACAAACCCAGAGGCAATGGCGGCGCCCCCCTTGACAGGCTTGCCAGCAGAAAAAGACCAGACCTCTTTAGGCATGCGCGATGCATCCATCGCGGAAACTCCGCTAAGCTGTGGATTGCCGCGATTCATCGGCCAGTCTGCCTTTGCCGAACTCCACAAGCCGCCAAAGAGAGTGACTATTCCAACCTGGACCAACACCCAGTTTACACGCGGGACGCTCATCTCAGAACCTCCTGATATAGGGCTTCAAAATCTCCAACCGAAAACGAAACCGGGTTGAACGCTCCAGTCCATTGGGCAGAGGCTTCCGTTGCTAAAATCGACACCAACTCGGAGGTGACCGGCAGGTGCGCAAGCGAAGCAGCCATCCCAGAGACGCTTAATATTTCAGCGATCTTCCCAAGAAGACTTTCGATCGAATCCAAGCCCACGCTCTTTGCCAATAAAAGGTATTCCGCCGCTGCTTCGGGACTTGCTGTATTTCGTCTGATAACCCCCGGAATCAGCCGGCCTACAGCTTCTCCGTGAATCATTCCAAACCTTGCAGTGAGCGGGTTCGCCGAGGCGTGCGCACAGCCAAGCATGGAATTCTCAATCGCCGTCCCTGCGTAAGCCGCCCCGAGAAGCATCTCTCCACGGGCTGCGAGATCTTTGGGATCTGTCAGGACCCGGGGCAAGGCCGTCAGACATAAACGGAACGCCTCGCGCGAAAAAACAAGGGACAACGCGGTGCGTTTTTTGGTGACCGCCGTCTCCAACGCGTGCACAAGGGCGTCAACGCCGGTGCAAGCAGTCACTCGCGCAGGCAAGGAAAGCGTAAGCTGTGGATCCAAGATTGCCACCCTTGCCGCAGCTTTTGGATCGCCACAGGCCATTTTCATGTGGGTCTGGGGATCACTTATAAGGGCAAACGACTGACATTCGCTGCCCGTGCCCGCGGTGGTGGGAACCGCTATGAGCGGAAGCATCGCCTTGGAGGCTTTTCCGATCCCTTTGAAATCAGAAATTATCCCTCCGTTTGTCAGAAGGAAATTGGCCCCCTTGGCGGTGTCCATGGCACTGCCACCGCCCAATCCCACAAACAAGTCAATGCGCGCTTCCCGCGCCACCGCAAGACAAGCATCAACATCGGCTGCATCAGGATTCTCCCGCACGCCATCAAAGACGCGTACGTACACTCCCTCCTTTTCCAATGCACTCACCGCCAGTGCCGCATGGCCGGCCTTTACAAGCCCGCCATCGGTCACCAACAAGACACGCGTCGCATGAAGCTCACGGGCAAACTCCCCCAGGCGAGTGATGGAGCCAGAACCGAATACCAGCCGAGTCCGCGGTTGATAATCGAATGCAATCATTGCGCGCAACCTAAGCCCGTTCGATTGAGCGACGCTTATAGAGAAACTCAAACATGTTGCCTTCGTGGGGCTGATCCCAAGAAATCTTCATCGTTGAAATCGGACCCAAATTCAGACGTTCGATCAGCGGAGAGTCCAACAGCTCCGACGTGAAGGCCGGATCTTTCGTGATAGCCGTCACCACCAGAGATGCGCCGATTTGTTGGAGCATCTCAGCCTGCGGAACTTCAACCACGCTGGCGTACGGACACAAAAACTCGCGGTTTGCAAGTGGGTGCTTGAAGGAGTCACAGAAAACAATCGTGGGGCGCAGGAAAGTCCCGCCCTCGAAGAGCACCTTGCGGGCTCCTCCACGATGGAGCGCCGTCACATCTTCAGCACCAGGAGTTTTCAGGCCCTCTTCGAGCGCACTGTCGATGTACTCCGCCATTTTTGGATTGGCGAAACCCGAAAGTTTCGCGCCTTCATCGTCTGCGCGCAGGGGTTGAACAGGACCGAGTTTCTGGGCTAGAGCCTCCGCGATGGCGCGCCCATGGCGAGACACCACGACCGCGGATGCATTCACGCAAGAACGCCCCCCGTTCTCCGCAATCGAAGAAGCGATCAGATCAATATATTCAGGCCACTGGTCAACACAGTCATCGCCAATGAGCACCTTTGAGAAACCGGGACCGTGGACTGAAAATTTCGGATTATCCCGGTACTGCGCAACGGTACTTGCATCGCCGAAAATCAGCGCCCGTCCGCACAACCGCATGACTTCACCTGCTCCTTCATGGTCTGTTGGATAAAATCCGAAAGCTTCGGGAGGGGCTCCTGCAGCAATAAACGCTTGGATCAGGCGGTATGGCGTCCAGGGTTCCTCACGCCCCGGCTTGATGATCACGGGAGTTTTGAGGGCGATCGCGGGCAGCCACAAGGAATTGACTGCCGGCGAATTGCTGGGCATCACCAACCCCAAAGCTTGCGTTGTTGGATAATAGCTCACCGCCGCGCCGCTTTGTTCGCCGTATCCCTTGTCAATCACCTCCAAGGGCAGGCCTCTTGTCAGTCCATTAAGAACCGTCGCGACATGCGTGAGCGCGTAATGGATCTTAGCCATGTTCCTGCGCACCATGACATGCGGCAGACCGCTTGTTCCGGAGAGTGTCCGAACATATTCGTCAGCACTCTGAGTGTGGCCTTTGTCTCCGAGCGGAAGCGTGCCATTCAAGAAAAACTCACCAGCCTTCGCAGATATCTCAATCAACTGGGCCGTTGTAAATTTGCGAAGTGCTGCGCGCGCAACGCCGATTTTCTGAAGATCCTTCTTCAAAATTCCCGCGTTAACCTGGCTTACAAGAGCCACCACTTGGCCGGTCGAATGATCCAGAACCTCCGTTTTTTCAAGGCTATCGTATGGACGCCCCGCGCGGAGTGCGGGTAAGTGAGGGAGAGCGCTCATATTAGTATACACCCTCCACGATGGTCTTCTGCATGGCTCCGAAAGGACGCACTTCAGCCACGCCATCCCACGCATACTGGTTGCGAGGCTTGCGGCGTATCGCCTCATCACGTTCGAGGAAACGCGGCATGAAAAACTCTTTGGTCAAGGTCGTAAGTTCCACCCTGCCCCACGCATCATACTCCACCGTTTTCTCCGTATGCTCCGGATCCACAACCCTTAAAATCGCCCTGGGCTGCGGCGCATAATAACTAATGGAGTACTGATCCTCCGGTTTCAGCGGTACCGATGCAGCCAGTCCCATCAGCGTGTTGCCATAGGTGGGATAAAAACCGATTCGATTCTCGAGTACTTCCTCCACGATGAACCGTGTGTACTGCGGAAGCATTGTTGTACCCCCGCAAAACACACCGCGGATCCCCGCTTCCCAAATATCCACGCGTTCCGCAAGTGCCTCCAGAAGCTTCGGTGTGGTGAACAAACCACTGACCTTGCGATGTTTCAGGATTGTCGCAGCCTGGTCGACCACATGGTCCATGTAGGCTTTTGCCTGGTCGAAGTGTTTGTTGGTAATGAGGCGCTTCACCCAGCGCGGGTCCAGGTCGATAAAGTAACAGGAGGAACCGCGGACATTGGCGAGATGTTCAATCGCCAGGCGCAGACGGCGGGGACCTGTCGGCCCCATCATCAACCAGTAGTGATTCCGAGGGAAATGCTCGTCACTGATTTTATCGCTGAATTCGCTGTAGTCGGTTTTGTAATCCTCCCAACCGATCCGCTGCTTGGGCATTCCCGTGGTTCCGCCTGTTTCGAAGATATTAAAAGGGCGCCCGGCGAATGCTTTTGGCACCCAAACTTCAGGCTGAAGGTCACGAAGCCACTCGTCTTGAAAATGGGGGAATTTAAGCAGGTCCTCGACAGTGTGGATTTCGGTGCGCGGGTCCCAACCGGCTTTTGCAGCCCAGTTCAGCCAGAATTGGGAACCGGTCTCTGGATTGAAATGCCACTGGATGATGTCTCTTAGATGCGCTTCGAGTTGGGCTTTTGCAGCTTCTGGGTTTGGTGTGCTCATAAGTTTAAAACAATGAAGGCCGTCTTAGTGAGAGGGACCGGAGGCCTCGCGGGGTGGTTCAGGAAGAAAAAAGCTGAGAATGAATCCGAGAAGAAAGACGGAAGTCCCCACGATGCCCGCAGCGATGGCAACCTTATCAAAGGTGGACGCTCCCGGCATGTTTGGCGCGAGAATATTGGTGGTTAGAAAGGCGGCGGAGGTCCCGAGCATGCGCCCTCCAACATTGGTTGCAAAGGATCCGCCGGTACCGCGCAGGTGCATTGGAAACACCTTTGGCAGGAACTCTCCGAAATAGGAAAACTGTGCCACAACCAACAACCCCGAAGCCGCGATGCCCCAATTCAGTGCACTCCCTCCCGAATGGTAGAGCGAAAAATAAGTCAGCGGCACAGCCACCAGTCCCGGAATCAGGAAGATTCTTAACAGTGTGCGTCGCGCCACAGCCATGACAACGAGCACAGCAAGGATGATGCGTCCCAACAGGCCGCCCATCTCCTGCCACAGCTGCGCTGTGTTTGCACGCGCCTTGATCTGCTTGTCAGGCTCTTCTTGTTTTTCCCGGTTGTCCCCGAATTGCTTCAACAATTTCTCACGCTCTATCAGGCTCTTCTTTGCCTCAGGAGCAGCGCTGGTGAGCTTTTCGAGCTCCTCCCCCAATGCCTTGAACTCGGCATTGATCTGCTCCACTTTTGCGCTGTCCCCCGCTTTTTTCGCGGCACGGAACGCAATCCGATTCCGCGCACGTTTCGCTGCGAGTTCCTTCAGTCCTGGAACGGATTCGTATGCCTCACGCATCGACGGCTCGATTTCAAGAATCGAGGCATTCACCGCCTTCGCTTCCTCCTGCAACGGTTTCAAGGCACTCCTTTGCTCCGACAACTCGGGCACGCCGGGAATCACCCGCAGGGGAGTCAGTTGGAGCGCTCCAAAAGCCGCGGCGTAAGCACATGCCGAAAGCCCCGCAGTCACAAGCGTGGTGCGGCGCAACTCTGGGGAAAACAGACCGCCAATACTGGGGCGCGTCAAGGAACTGGAAGCTCGGCGCTCCATCCACACGCGCGATTCAGGAACGAAAGGGAGCAGAAGTGCAATGGGTATTGCAGGAAGGATCCCGGTCATTAACGTATAGCGCCAGGAAGCGTGCGCATTAAAAAAGTCGGGGATCGGCAGGGCCGGCAATTCATTGGCGTGCACAACGATCCAGCCATTGACCGCGGTGACCAGGATCCCGCCGAGGGACGCGAACGCCTGCGTAAAGCCAAGGGCGAATTCCCGCTGCTTGGGGTCTGCAAACAGCTCTGCAAGCCATGTGATCGCTGCGACAAACTCGACACAAACACCCACGAAGGTGAGGCTCCTAAAAAACACAAACATCGGCAGCGATGTTGAGAACGCCGCTGCAAACGGTGAAAAAGCATAGAGGAAAATGCTCAACGCCATGATCCGCTTCCGACCGAACTGGTCGATCAACCACCCGCCCATGAGACCAAAAACACCGCCGCAAAGCGCTGAAATCCACAACATCCGGCCGGTCCAATCTGTCACGATCGGGTTGTTTGGAGGCAGCCCGAGCAGTTCTGCGATCGCAGGAACCCCGACAAGCGGCGTCATTAACAACTCATAGGTATCAAACAAGAAACCTATGCTTGCGATCAACAGAACGAGCCAACGCGTACGTGCGTCGATGGAGGAAGAGCCGGCGGGAGTGCTCATAAAATCTTAAAAGAGGGGGGAGTGTATCTGGGCGGGTTTCAGGCCCTTTCCCACCTGTGAGAAAGGCCCCGAAAGACCAGCAAGCCATGCCGCAAACTACGGCTTAACGGTTGCCTCTACAGGCTTGGCGCCTTCACCCACCGCAAACAAATGGGTCTGCGAGGCTACGTACATGATACCGTTGGCCACAATCGGCGTGGAGAGAATTGGCGCTCCAAAATTGCTTTCACTGATGATTTTTTTCTCCTTGCTCGACGCAAGAACAACAAAGTCTCCGTCTTCATCACCGACGTACACCTTGCCGTCTGTAACGAAAGTGGATCCCCACATATGGGCTTGCATGTCGTGAACCCAGTGGAGCTTGCCTGTCTCTGCATCGAGGCAATGGACAAAGCCGGAGAAGTCAGCGATGTAAAGCAGTCCGTTGTTCGGGTCTATCGACACGGTGGAGATCGACCGCTTGATTCCCTTGTAGTCCCACACAAGAGCCGTTGCAGTCACGTCTCCTTCCTTGGTCGGGTCGAGGCACACAAGCCGTCCCACACCCTCTCCATGCTCCGGATCCTGACCTACCGGTACGTACACCTTGCCTTTGTAAAACACAGGCGTGGAATTAATTTCACTCGGGCCCTCGGCCGCGGGGTATTTGATGGCCTTCCCGTTTTTGTCCTTTTTGTATTCGGGAGGCACGCAATCAAACCACCAGATCTTTTTGATGTAATTGGTATCGCCCTCCTTGACCGGCTTTGTATCCAGCGCGTAGAGAACCCCGTCACCACCGCCAAAGAACACCTGTTTCTTTCCTTTCACTTCACCGATGGAGGGCGAAGTCCACTGGCCGTGAAGAATCTTGGGGCCTACACCGGCATTGTCTTCGCCGATTAATTCCCCCGTGTTCTTGTTCAGGGCAATGAAGGATGGCGACTGGGGTGAAGGGATGTTGACATGCGTCCAATCCTGGCCGTTCGAGGTGCACACAAAGATCGAATCGCCGTCGATGATGACGGAGCAGTTCGAAGCGTTGTGAGGAAACACTCCCAGTTCATCCATCATGTCGTACTTCCAAAGGATGTCGGCATCCGTCGGCAGCACTTCGACTTTGGGTTTGCCGGGGCCCGTCATGTACTGGCCCTCGTCCGTAAACGGGCCCTGATTGCCGTTTGCCTGTCCATGAAGGTCAAGGCACAGGACTTCACACCGACTGGTGACCACATAAACGCGGTCGCCCTCCACGCAAGGCGAGGACAAAAGTCCCAGATATTCCCAATCGTTTACCTTCCCGGAAGCCAGCTTGGGCACGGTGAGCTGCCACAGAAGCGAACCGTCGCTTTCGCGGAGCGCGTACAGCACGGACTTGTCGTCCTTAAAGCGAGGATCACGAGGCGAGGCATTATTCGTACCCACGAGCACTACCCCCTTGGTCACGACTGGGTTGCCATACGACTGGGAGCCCAGCTTCGCGATCCACTTCACGTTCTTGGTCGTCGCAAGGTCGATCTCCTCGGAGTTCGGTTTAAATTTGCCCGGTTGCACCGCCGAGGGAAACCCTTTGCCGGGGGAAAACATATTCCGCCCGGGATCGTTTCCGCCCCACTGTGGCCAGTCTTGCGCGGATGCCGTAAACGTTACGAGCGCACCACCAAGCAGGGCGCAGCTCAAAGGAAGAAAAGAACGAAGGGAGGATTTCATGGTTCAATATCAGGGCTTTACTGGTGTGTTTGGGGTCACTGTGACATTATCAATCCAAGCGCGTTGCTCTTGGGGGGTGAAGGCGAACAGGCCTGGAGCGCCTTCGGCGTGGGCATGTTTGTGGGATACTTCGAGGGTCCACGCGGCCGGTTCATCCTCGCCTTTTTTCCATGCCTTGGCTCGGACTGTTCCTGAACCGTCGGGCGCGACATCAACACGGCTCTTAATCTTGTACCACTGATTTGGCACCCAAGCGAAGGGGACAGATTCGCGAAGGCGTTCTTGATTGGAACTGACTTCCAACTGCTGCGAGTTTCCTTTGAGCACTACGAGGTAGCGTTGGTTGATGAGGCCGATCTCGCTCATCTTACGCTTGTTCCCTTCAGTGAGGACGTCCAGTTCGACGGTGTAGTTGCTGGTACCGGGATGCCCTATGAAAATCTGACCGCGTTGGAACAATTTGTTTTCAATGGTTTTGCACAAAGCCTTCGTACTCCCCTCGCCCGGCGCCTGCCTCACCTCAAAGCGAAACCGAGCCGCATTCCAAGCCAGCGGCGGATACGCAAACGGCGTGGGGGGTTCCAAAGTGTTTGGGACTGCGGGAGCCGGCGGGTTGTCCGTCGAGAGCGACAAATCAAACTGTTCAAAATCGACTTTGAGAGGAAGATCGGGAAGAACACGTGCGCGCATGGTTCCTTTGATTTCACCCAGCGTGGCCTGATAGGCACCGGCGCTTGCAACGGGCGCAGGGTCTGCCACGAGCTGTCCCTTCTGATCGAACGCGCCCTTCATTTGCGCTTTCACCAGCGCCGTTGGCGGCACGTAACTTTCAAACTTCACCTGGGACAAATCGACGTTTTCCTGGACGGTGAAGCCCTTCGCGTCAAGCGTCCGGATACGGATGGTCTTCGCCTCAGACGGCTTCAACAGCATCTCGCTGGGTATTAGTTGCAGGCGTGCTGCAGGACCCGTTTCCACCTTCGGCCACGCATCGTTGCTCTGGACGAGGGATGCGCTCGGATTGTTGCCTTTCTTTCCAAAGCAGTACAGTTTCCGGTCGGTTTGAATGTAGAGTTTGCCGTTGAACGCAATTGGCGACCCATAACAACGCCCCTCCAATACGGTCCTGGAGAGAATTTGACCGTCTGTGTCCCCAGGCTTGATGACAAGCAACTCCCCATTGCCGCCCGTATCGCCCTCGCCGCCGGCTTTGCCAGAAGCCGTCGCATCGGCGATATACATGGCTACATACAATTTTCCATCACCATAGAGCGGTGAACTCTGGCGTTGCTCTGCCGCAAGTTTCTTTTTCCACAGGATCTTGCCTGTTTCAATTTCGACGGCCCCCAATTCACCGGTGCCAGTGACTTCATAAAACCTGTCGCCTACGACCACCGGCGAACTTGCGAGCGTGCCGAGCGGGTTGCGCCATTGCTCAATATCTTTGGGTTCATAGACCTGCGGCTTGCCTAGTTCAGGGGATTTGCTCTGCAAAGGCAGTTTGAATAGAGCGGTGCGGCCAACCTCACTGGAGTCGAGATTCTCCGACTCGTGCACGACAAGAAGGCTGTCTTTGTAGCGCACAATGGCTGCATTAATGCCTCCTTTGGCTCCTGCTTTGGCTGCAGGGAAGCGGAATATGGGATCGCCCGTGCGCGCGTTGATCCCCACAATTGTTGAGTCACCACCCGCAGAAATGAGGGCTCTGCAGCCATCTATCCATGTCAGGAACGGCTGTGAAAAGGTATTATCTTGGGGACGCTCGCCCGGGGAACTTGTCCACACAAGTTCCCCCGTTTTTTTATCAAAGGCGTAGAACCTGTCGCCAGCGGCTCCGTTGGCTCCCCAATTGGAAGTCACCCCACGCGTAATCACCAGTTCCTGGTCAACACGAGGCGAGGCGGTGCGGGAGTTTGGAAACGTCAAGCGGCCAAACTTTTCCATCAGGGAGTGCTGCCAGAGCACTTTTCCATCCCGGTCAAAACAGGTGAATAGCCCCTGCGTTCCAGAAACATAGACATTCCCTGTTTCCGCGTCGATTGCGGGGCTCGAAGTCGAGTATCGCAGATAAATCGTATCGCTCAAAAAGTCATTGAACCGGTGCACCCAGATTTGCTTGCCAGTCTCTGCATCGTAACAAGACACCGCCTCTTGGAGATCCGGCCCATCGCCCTCATAGCCATTGATGTAAAGGCGCCCGTTGAACAACACGGGCGAGGACTGCCCTGGAAAGTCCACACTCCACAGCGGCTTTTTCGCATCAACCACAGAGGGCAACTGCGTTTCAGGCGTCACCCCGGTTTGAAATGGCCCGCGCCATTCCAACCATCCTTGAGCGGATCCAGTAGCGGGGGACTTCTCCTTTGCAGGCTTCTTATCCGCTGCGAAAGAAATTAACGGGAAAGTAGAGAGAGAGAGGACGAGAAACAGGGGGATTTTCATCGGGAGGAAAAAGAGGAGAAACGCTTCAAGAGCCTGTGAGAATAGTACGCATACACAACAATCCTAGGGAAGGCATTTTATTGGGCCCAAAAAAGCAGCCCGGCCAGTGCACCGGAGCGCATTCGACTAAACGTCCCCGATTGCTTCCAGATACACCCCGAGAACCCCTCTAGTGCAGCAGGGGAAGGGCGTGCGGTTGCCGGATCAACTCCGCGTCTAGAGCGAGGAAAAAATCGAGCCGGCGACGCGTTTCATCCTCGTCAATACCGCGGGCCAGGATCTGATACTTCGCGTAGTGATTGCCCTCACTCTCAACGAGTCCCGCGTAAAAATCAGCGAGTCCCGGGTCAAGGTCACGCACACCCTCAGAGAGGATTTGAAACTTTTCGCAACTGCGCCCTTCGATGAGGGAGCATACGACGAGGTGGTCAATCACTTGTTCGCGGCGACCTTTGCGCACGGCAGCCATCATTTGACTAATCCACGGACTGCGCATGGGCTGGCCGAAGGGGATCCCCCGTTCCGCGAGAAGCCCGAGAACCTGGTCAAAGTGCTGCAGTTCCTCGATGGCAATAGCATTAAGTTCACCCACATGCGCGTAAAGCTCCTGATATTTTTCCAGATTCAACGCCGTGGTCGCGGCTTTGCGTTCCAAATGGGCATGATCCACAAGCACCTCCCCCAGACGGGAGCGTACTTTCTGCAACCAGCTATCGGGAAGTTTTTCTCGCCAAAGCAGCATCCCCCTTTAATGGCAAACAAACCACCTGAGGAAAACTAAAACCGCATCGGCGGACGCATTTACCCCAGTTTCCACCGAAACCCGCCCTTTTCTAGCGTGAGAAAGGACACCAGCGCAAAATCCGCTCGGCGAATGCCAACGGAACTAATTCCGCCCCAGTGAGTGTCCTTAAAACGACGAGGCCGAGAAAATGGGCCCAGCTAAGCGAAAGAAACCCTCCGTAAATCAGGGCGAAATCAGGGCAAAAAAATTGCAGCCCCCCGAGGCCGTCTGGCACTCGGAGGGCTGCTGTTCCCCCCAGAACGACTACAAGATCTCATGTTTGGGATTCGTGTGCAACATTTTTTTAAAAAAAGGCATGCGATCGAGTTAACGAACTTCTGCAGAGGGGCTTGGAATTGCCGCCGGCCGCGACTCCTGCTTGAAACGGTTTGCCATCTTTGTCCACTGAGCCTCCATTTCCTGAAGCCGCTCAAAATTAGCCGCCGCCAAATCTCTCGTCTCAGCACGATCCGCCTTCAGATAGTACAGCTCGCCGGGCTTGCCCTTTGTGGCAACCCACTTCCAGTCCCCGAGGCGAAAGGCGCAGTGCTCTTCGTGACACCACCACAACCCTCTGTTCGCCAGATTTTTATTTTCCCTGAGAACAGCCGCCAACTCGACTCCGTCCGCAGCAGGAACCGGCGTCTCCCCAGCCATCTTTGGCCAGGAAACGTTCGCCAGCTTCAAAACGGTGGGAGCCAGATCAACCACATGCACAGGTTGTTCGCGAAGCTCCCCCTTTGCCTTGATACCCGCGGGCCAACGCACGATCAGGGGCGTCGCAATGCCTCCCTCATGCACAAATTTCTTGGAAAAACGCAACGGCGTGTTGGCCAAATTCGCGCCCTGCCCTTCCAAACACAAGAAAGACTGCGCCGACCCCGGGCTGGCACCAGCAGCGTTGCCATCCCCACGCACAAGACTTTCGGCACTCGCTCCATTATCGCTCAGGAAAACAACGACCGTGTTTTCCGAAGCCCCCATCTCTTTGATCTGCTGCAGGATCCGTCCAATCTCCTGATCCATGCGATCAATCATGGCGGCATGCACTTCCATCCGCGTGCAAAAAGCCGCCTTTTCTTCGGTTGAAAGCTTTGTCCAAGGTTGCGCAGGGGGCGTGGGATCAGACAGTTCGGCGTGGTGCAGCATTCCCCGCTCCCAAAGCCGCTTCAAGCGGGCTTCGCGCAGAACGTCGGACCCCTCCTCATAACGCCCCTTGTAACGCTGGATATCTTCCTGCGGGGCCTGCAAGGGAAAGTGCGGAGAAGTGAAGGCCACGTAAGCAAAAAAAGGAACTTTAGGCGACTGCGCGGCATGTTCTTTCAGAAAATCAATCGCATGCTCGGCGATCGCCGTCGTGGCATAAAATCCCTTTTCAGGTTGAGGCAGTTTCTGCTGATCGAGTTGATGGTTTTTGGGCGTAAAATAGCGGTCCTGATCCATCAACGCATACGAATGGTCAAATCCTCCCTCCATTGGAGAGCCATCAACGTGCCATTTTCCAGAGTGATAACTCCTGTAACCCGCCGTCTTGAGCAGGTTGGGCAGCAAGCGCGCCCACTCGGGACGCACCCCCTTGACTCCGCCGCCCTCCGGGATTCCCGGAAGCGCGTCCCGGCGTATGTGCTGGGCATAGAAGCCAGTAAGAAGCGAAGCGCGCGTCGGCCAACAACGCGCCGTATTATACGCCTGAGTAAAACGGACCCCTTCTTTAGCAAGCTGGTCTAAGTTGGGCGTCGCAATTTCGCCTCCATAACACGCAGCGTCAGAGAACCCCATGTCGTCCGCCAACAAGACAAGGAAATTAGGGGATTGCTTCTGGGCGGGAGCCGACCAGACGGTCTGACTCACCCATAAAAGGGCAAAACTAAGGAGGGGACGTACCAGGCGTGACATGGGAAGCGGGGGAAAAGTCGGCCTCGAATCTACCCGCAAGCCCCCCTTCCCCGTAGAGCTAAAATACATTGAGGCTCAAATTTGTTTTAGCGATCCCTTAAACTGGGGTTCCTAGTCCCCTTGTCTAATCGCATAGACCGTGCGCGCCACCTTGCCAAAGCGAATCATGAACCTCCTAACAATCAGAACTAGTGAAGGTCATATCCTAGCCAAACTCAATCTGATGCACCCCTTCCGCAGAATCTTAAAAGAGCTTTTTTCTAGGACCGCCATCCTGATTGGGGCGGCATCGTCGCTTGCTCCCGCCGGAGTAGTCCCCCAAGCACCGATCTACGAAACACAGGTGCGGCCAATTCTAAAGACCCACTGCACTCATTGCCATGGGGAGGAAGAGAAACCAGGCGGCGGAGTGGACCTTAGGCTGCGCCGTTTTTTGGATGCACAGACCAAAGACGGGGAACCCCTTCTTGTTCCAGGAAACCCAGCAGCCGGCGAAATCATGCGCGTCATCCGCGAGGGCGAGATGCCCAAGAAAGGCAAAAAGCTCACAGCGGAAGAAGTCACAATTTTGGAAAACTGGATTCGCTCCGGGGCCAAAAGCAGCGAGATCGAACCCGACAAACTGCCCCCCGGGCCTTTCATTAACGAAGAAGACAGAAAATTTTGGGCGTACCAACCCGTGCGACCGCACCCAATCCCGGAGTTTCCAGATGCGAGAGCAACCAGTCCGATAGACGCTTTCGTGCGCGAAAAGCTCACGAAGCAGGGGCTCGACTTTGCACAAGAGGCAACGCGCCCGGAACTTTTGCGCCGGTTGTGCCTGGACCTCACCGGAATTCCGCCGACACCCGAAGAAATATCGGCGTTCGTGGCGGATCAGAAAGCCTCCGCGTATTCCGACCAAGTGGAACGTCTACTCGCTTCCAAAGCCTACGGCGAGCGTTGGGCCAGACACTGGCTCGATGTCGCGGGGTACGCCGACAGCAATGGATACGCGGACGCGGATTCGATGCGCCCGCACGCCTGGCGCTATCGTGACTACGTCATACGCGCCCTGAACGCCGACAAACCATGGGATCAATTTATTCAAGAACAACTCGCTGGCGACGAACTCGCGGGTGTCTCGCATGGCAAACTGGGAGAGGCCATTCAGGATCCCGTAAAATTTGATGCGTTGGCGGCCACCGGTTTTTTACGCCAGGCTCCCGACGGCACTGGGGATGCCGTTGCAGATGCGAACCTTGCGAAAAATCAAAACATTGCCGACACCGTTCGCATTGTCTCCACGTCTCTGCTGGGCCTGACCGTCGCTTGTGCGCAATGCCATGACCATCGCTACGACCCCATCACCCAGATCGATTATTACCGGTTCCGGGCCATCTTTGATCCTGCGCTAAACTGGCAAAAGTGGCGTCCTCCTGCGCAGCGTTTGGCCTCGCTTTATTCCCCGGAAGACCGGAGTAAAGCGGCCGAGATTGAAAAGCAGGCCGTTGAGATAGACGCGGAAGCCAAGCGGATGGAACGGGCGTTTTTGGACGGCATTTTCGAAAAGAAGATTCTGGATATTCCAGAACCCGAAAGAGAAGCGTACCGCGACGCGAGGTCTACAGAAAAGGCAAAACGCACCCCCGAGCAGGCGGCGTTGCTTAAGAAATACCCGTCCGCGCTCACCTTGTTCGGCCTCAACCTTTACGACCCAAAGGCCGACAAGCAGGTGCAGGAAAAACGCAGTGAGGCCACAAAACTCCGCGCCACCAAACCTAAAGAGGGCTTTCTCACCGTCGCCACCGAGGTCGCTGGAGAAACCCCGAAAAGTCAGCTGCATTACCGCGGTGACCATGAACAGTTAAAGGACGAAGTCACGCCAGGCGACCTCTCCGTGCTGCGAGGACCGGAGCTGACAAAACCGGAGGCAACTCTCACCACAAGCGGACGGCGTCTAGCCTACGCACGCTGGCTGACCTCGGGGAAACACCCTCTCGTGGCCCGTGTTTTGATGAACCGCATCTGGATGCATCACTTTGGCCGCGGGATTGTGAATTCAGCCGGTGATTTTGGAAAACTGGGGGAATTGCCCACGCACCCGGAATTGCTGGACTATCTGGCTGCGAAATTTGTGAGCTCAGGATGGAGCCTCAAAGCCATGCACAGGGAAATGGTCCTAAGCCAAACCTATCGGCAGTCCTCGCGTAGCGACGCATCCGTGGCACAGGATCCCGACAACATCTGGTACGGTCGTTTCCGAATACGCCGACTCGATGCAGAAACAGTCAGGGATTCCATGTTGCACACCGCTGGCCTCTTGAATCCGGAGATGTTCGGTCCAGCGGTCGCAGCCGGGCGCACCCCCGAGGGGCGCATTGTCGCGGGTGTAGAAATGCTCAATGCAAACGGCGATGTGGTGAATGTCGATACAACAGCCCCGGCGGTGCACCGGCGTTCCATCTACCTTCAAATGCGCAGGAAGATGCCAATGACAGTGCTGGACACCTTTGACCTCCCCGTGATGGATCCCAATTGTGAAGGCCGCGCCTCCTCGACCGTCGCGCCCCAAGCATTGTTCCTGTTAAACGATGACTTTGTCGTCCAAAGCGGACGCGCCCTGGCGAACCGAGTGCGCAAAGAAATACCCGGAGACGCCCGTGCGCAGGTGCGCCGCGCCTGGCTTCTGACTCAGGGCCGCAAACCAGCCGCCACTGACGAGGACCGTTTTCTTGTTCTCCTATCGGAACAAACCGAACAACTCCGCGAGTATGCTGAAAAGCATCCTCCTGCAAAAGACTCCCCTGCCGCAGATCCCCAGCTCGACGCATTTGGTTCTTTGTGCCAATCCCTTCTTTCGTCCAACCGTTTTCTCTACCTCGAATGACCCGCGTGCGTCTTTTCATGTTATGGCCATGTCACACTCTCCAATGCTCTGCTCGCGTAGACATTTTTTGCACACCGGTAGTTTCGGTCTAAGCGGCCTGGCCCTTGCCTCTCTTTTGAGAGACGAGCGCTTGCTTGCCGCTCCCGTCAAGCCGCTGCTCGGCGCAGAAGGTTTCGATCTCAAACCCAAACTCGCCCCAACGCCGGGTAAAGCGAAGGCGATGATTTCGCTCTTCATGATGGGCGGCCCTTCCCAAATGGATTTGTTCGATCCCAAGCCCATGCTTTCCAAATACCACGGGGAGAAGTTTCCAGGAGAGGTCATCTACGACAATGTGGCGGAGGCCTCCTCAAAGGTATTCGGCAGTCCGTGGAGTTTTGTAAAGTCCGGCAAGTGCGGCATGGAACTCAGCGAACTTCTGCCAGGTCTTCAACAAGTGGCAGATGAGATCACTCTCATCAGGTCGATGAAATCAGGCGTCAGCAACCACCTTCAAGGAATGTTAGCCATGCAAACCGGCAAAGGAACTGTTGGCCGGCCTACAGTCGGCTCGTGGGTGGCTTATGCGCTCGGGAGTGAGACGCAAAACCTGCCAGCTTACGTTGTTCTCGCCCATCCATCGGGTCTGCCCACTTTCCAACACCAGCACTGGACCAACGGATGGCTACCTTCCGCCTATCAAGGAACGCTGGTCCGCGCCACCGAACCCTACATTTTAAATCTCGACCCGCCCGCCGCTCTTGCAGGCAGGGCTCAATCCCGGCAGATGGACTTATTGCGAGGCCTGAACGAAGGTCATGCGGCCGAACATCCCGGAGAACATGATCTCCAGGCGCGAATCGCCAGTTATGAACTCGCTGGCAGAATGCAGGTTGCAGCCAAAGAGGCGCTCGACATCTCGGGCGAGCCCAAACACATCCTCAGTCTGTACGGAGTCGACAATCCCACCACGGCTGATTACGGGCGGCGTTGCCTCATTGCAAGGCGTCTTATTGAAAGGGGCGTGCGCTACGTCCAGGTCCTCAACAGTCGACAAAGCTGGGACCATCACAGTTCGCTCCTCAAGTCGCTGCCCGAGCGCTGCGCTGAAAGCGACAGACCCAGCGCTGCGCTTGTCCTCGATCTCAAACAACGTGGCCTTCTGGACACTACGATTGTGCATTGGGGTGGAGAAATGGGGCGCCTTCCCGTGCTCCAAAATGACGCCGGTCGCGAAAAGTGGGGGCGTGACCACAATACACACGGCTTCAGCCAATGGATTGCCGGGGGCGGTTTTAAAGCGGGCCTGGTCTTTGGCGAAACCGATGAATGGGGGCATCATGCCGTCAAAGACGTGGTCAATCACTACGACTGGCACGCAACGCTTTTGCATTGCTTCGGCTTTGACCACACCAAACTTGGATTTGTGCGTAATGCAACCAACCTCACACTCACTGACGCTCAAAACGCGCGAATTGTCAGGGAGCTTCTTGCTTAACTCCAGCCGAAGACCTGCGTCCAAGGGCGGGGCGCGGACGCCTCAGTCATCGCTGTGGCGGCTTACTCAAAGGCCTGTTCATCCTGAACAAGGTTTTTCCAGCGTATTTTGCGCTCCTAAGAAAAGCGTTCCTAGCTCACACTAGGGCCAATGAATCTCATCGACGGGAAAGCCATTTCAAAAAAAATACTGCAAGAAACACGCGCCGAGGTCGAAGCCTTAAAAGCCAGGGGACACACGCCGGGACTCGCCGTTGTGCTGATCGGAGACGATCCAGCCTCACGTTCTTATGTTCGCTCCAAAGACCGCACCTGCAGCGAGCTAGGAATGTTCTCGCAAAAATTTGAAATGCCATCCTCCACCACCCAAGCGGAGCTTGTCGCGCTTGTGCAGCAACTCAACCAAGATTCACGGATTCATGGAATTTTAGTGCAGTCTCCGCCGCCGGCGCACATCGATGAAGGGGCTGTGATTGAGGCGATCGATCCGCGCAAGGATGTCGACGGTTTTCATCCAGTCAACGTGGCCAAGGTGGCTTTGGGAGCGCCCGATGCGTTTGTGCCGTGCACGCCCCTCGGTTGTCAGCGGTTGCTTTTGGAGGCGGGCATTCAAACAGCGGGAGCACACGCTGTCGTGCTGGGACGCTCCATGATCGTAGGCAAGCCCATGGCCCTGCTGCTCATGCAAAAAGGACCGGGAGGTGACGCCACGGTCACCGTCGCGCACTCGCGCACTCGCGATCTTGCGGCCCTCTGCCGTTCAGCGGACATTCTCATCGCCGCCATCGGAAAGCCGGAATTCGTAACGGCCGACTTCGTGAAAGAAGGGGCCGTGGTCATTGACGTTGGCATCAACCGTGTCCTTGATCCAAGCGCGCCCAATGGGAGCAAGCTTGTCGGAGACGTTGCCTTTGCAGCTGTCGCGCCCAAATGCAAGGCCATCACGCCTGTCCCAGGGGGAGTCGGCCCGATGACCATCGCAATGCTGATGGCCAACACAGTCCAGGCGTGCAAACGACTAACAGCCTGAGCGTAAGCGAGCCAGCCTGGCGGCCCGAGGCAAAGCCGCAGGAAGAAATGAACGCAGAGCTAGCCGCGTTCATTCTCTCCCGGGCGCTGGAGCTACACAGCGCTTATTTCGCGGGAATCTCGTTCAACGTATAGTAGGCCACCGGATGCAATACGGGAGCTCCCTTGGCCGAACGCACGCCATCCAAGTGAAGTTCGTGAATGTGTCCCTTGGTGAGAACATCGAACTTCAGGCGTACAGATTTGCCGTCCTTCGCCACATCAATTTTTTCGATTTTGGGCAATACATCATCCACCTCGGGGCTTCCGTATTTCTCCTGGTAAATATAAGTAAACTCACGCGCCGTATAACTCGCCGGATTTGACGCAGTCACGGGATCAACCGCCTCGGTGAACGTCAGCTCAAAACCGTCGGCCTTCGCTCGCATCTCGTGCACTTCAAACGGCACTTTGCCGGTCCAGTCCACGCGCTCAAACGCAAAGGGCTGCCCTCCCTTGGCGCCCCACCCGCGGTCTGAACCACCCACGAAGAACTTGCCATCCGCACCCATTCGGGCGCCAATGGGTCCGGAACGCAGTCCCTTTAAAAAAGGAAACACCGCACCCTGTTTGACGCCATTCACAGTCTCCAGAAAAACGCGGGAAATATTGGAGTGGCTCTGGTCGGGAATAAAAATCTGTTTTGCAAACGGACCGAATTTCCCCGCGCTCAAATCACACACAACAGCCGTCGAAGAATTTCCAATTTTCCCGGGGCCGTACACCATATAAATCGCGGGAGGGACAAGCTCTTTGACTCGCTCGCGCTCAATAACCATCCGGCTCTTGTCGTTCGGATCCACGGGGCGCGGTCCCATGTTGGGAGCAAGACTGTACCAAGCATTGCCGCCGGGATGCCCTTGGAAACTGCCTGGGACGAGATGCTGGAGAGTGCAGGCTCCATGCCAAGGCCCCTGATTGTCAGTGTAATAGACTTCGCCATCCGCATCAAAACCGATGCCGCCGGGAGAGCGCAAGCCACTACAGGTTGGAACCATCGTTCCATCGGGCTTCACGCGCATGGCCCAACCGCGGAAAGGTGTCTTGCTTGAAAAAGACCCCGTCAAGCAGGCCACAACCCAAAGGTCTCCGTTTTTGTCGAACCGTGAGCCGAAGGAATACTCATGATAGTCGCCGCTGACGCCCCATTTGTCGCACACGGTTTCAAAACGGGTCGCTTTTCCGGCGCCGGTTTCATCCTTCATCCGAAGGACTTCGTACCGGTTCGTCACATAAAGCCAGCCGTCCTTGTAGGCGAGTCCAAGAATTTCATGCTGCCCCTCGGCGAAGCGTTGATAAGAAATACTGTCCTTGGCAGGCGCGGCAGGGTCTGCCTCGAACTTCAGCGTCTGGGCGTTCCAGACGCCGGGAGTCGTCGCGTTCTGAGCATTCGAAGCGATCCACACTTCCCCGCGGCGGGTCCCGAGAGCCACACGGCCATCGGGAAGAAACTCAACAGAACCCACTTCCATTGCAGCTCCTGCAGGCGTGGGAAAGGTCGTTATTTTGTAATACTCCGCTTCGGTCGGATCCGGAGACTCAGCGCGAGCGGGAGTAAAAAGTCCGGTCTGAGTGGACAAGCTGCCAAGAAGAAAAGAAAGGAAAAGGCGTTGCGCTTTCATGGTAAGTGAAAAGTGGGGGGCGAATTACTGGGCAATGGATGCGGCATTGGCGGGATGTAATTCCGGCCAGGCGTACGTGATTTGAATTTGTTTGCGCGCGGGCACGAGCAGTTTGTCTCCCACAGCGGTTGCCCCTTCGGCTTGAATCAGCAACTGGTTGGAGTAGCTGGTTCCAACCAAGGAAAGCTTCTCCCCCTGCACTGCAAAGCCTTTGCCAGAGGCGTTCAGTTTGCCTTTTTGGGACAACAGAAGATACGCTTGGGCTGGAATGTTGCCCTTGAGGGTCAGCGTTCTCACGAGGGTTCCGCCGCTCTTGAAATCGCCCTTGGCCTCGAGGCGGTCGTCCACCTCTACTCCTTTCCACGTGTAATGGAAGGTGGGGAGTCCTTTGGCGTCCAAGTCATAACCCTTCCACACATAACCTTCGAGGGGTTGGTCCGGCACAAACGACGGCCATGCGGCCTCGGGTGCATCCAGCACCGCCAGCGGAGGCGTGAGTTCCGCGGGTCGCACCACGTCAAACCCCGCAGGAGCCTGATGTCCACCCCCACGATTTTTCCAGTGCCGCGCCGCATCCATAAACGCCCCCCGCCAAGCCAACGCGACGTTCATCGTCTCGGCGCTCCACGCGAAATTAAACCCTCCAGGCAAGCCCACGCCGATGCTGCGATTGCCAGCGCCCGCGATAAAATTACGATAAATCACCGGCGCTTCTTTCGGTTCCAGAGGCATGCCCACGAACTCGTTGACTTTCTGCACGACCCCTTTTTTCCAGTTCGGCGGCGTCCATTTGGAAAGCGCCGTAGTGTCAAATTTTTCACCTCTCCATCCGACGTAAAGTTCGGCCTCTCCCGTGGACTGGAAGTACTCTACGCGCACGGGATACATGCCTTTTTTGAACCTCTTTTTGCCCTCTTTGATCGTCGAAGGATGCATGCCGTCGTCG
This sequence comes from Chthoniobacteraceae bacterium, assembly GCA_947476255.1. Classification (GTDB taxonomy): domain Bacteria; phylum Verrucomicrobiota; class Verrucomicrobiia; order Chthoniobacterales; family Chthoniobacteraceae; genus Chth-196. The sequence goes on from CANJPY010000004.1 coordinate 66,314, forward strand.
TTCAAGATCCGCTCCTCGCCCACGATCACTCGGCAGCCATCATCGCTGGCTGCATAGAAAACATAGTCACCATCCGCCGGGATTTGTAGTTTGCCAGTGAAGACCAACCCGTATTGGTTCTTATAGTCGTCGAAATTGAGTTGCACGAGATTGTCCGGCACATCCCCAGTGCGGTGCGGAGTGAGCTTTGAAAAATCAGGAAGCTGTTTCCATTCACCATGATAGAGGGCAAACTTAAGTTCTTCTAGTTTCGGCCCTTCTCCCAGAATACGGAGCACACCTTGCATCGTGGCGGCATGGCCGGGAAAGCTGCAGACGTAAGGGTAGTTGCCGGGCGTGGTGGGCGCCGTAAACTCCAAAACCTGTTTTTCATGAGGATTCAGCAGGCGCGATTTCAGCCACACCTTGGGATCCTCGGGCAGGAAGTTGTTTTTCATCGCCTGCTCTGGCGTTTCGAGCATCTTCATCACCAGTTGGACGACGTCCGTCCCAGGGTTACAGAACACCACGTTGTGAGGCATGTCATCGGGGTTTTCGAACGTCATCCTCACTTTCGCACCCGGACTGACAACGATATCGTTCAGGTCGAACTTCATCTGTGCAGTGAGTGTCTTGAGGGTAATCTCAATGGGGTCCTGTCCTTGCGCGGTCGCGGGAACGACAATCGCACTGGCCGCGGCGGCTAAAAAAACCGAAAACAAAAGAGGGCGGAGGGAGTTCATTTGGGAAAAGGCGAATCTTATACCCGTAGACAACCCCAGAGGCAGAGGATTCTACGTGTTTTTTTTCCTCAATCTTTCGACCGTGCTTCTCACACAGCTAGATCTTAGTTTTCAGAAGGTGAATTCATGCTCGAAGCGCCAAAGCCTGACTGGCTCCAACCCAAACCCTCGAAGAACCTGTGGTTTTAGCTCCATCTCTCCTTGATTCATAGCAAAGATGGGAGAGTTTTGACGGCACCCATACCCATGAATTACTCGAATCTCTTTGTCTTGGGACTTCTTTTACTCACGGCCAACCTCTCCATGGGGGCGCTTTTTTCGCCATCCCATGTAGGCCGTACGTCCACAGACCGCCTTGTCCTCTTATGGAGAATCCTGTTCTTGGCCGCCATCCAAATCGGTGCGTGGGCGATCGTCCTTCATCAAGGGGGGGCCGCGCCCTCCCTCTTGCTTGCCTTTTCGCGGGCAACCGCCTGCTTCGCTTTGGTGGGCGGATCTGGAGGCGGGCTTGCCGCTCCGTGGGGAGAGATCGCACCCTTCATCGCGCTCAACAGCCCACTCTATATTCTTCTCTCACTCCTGTCTTTAACCCGCGGTAACGCAAGCACTCCCGAAGCTCCACTTGGAACAACTGCGCCGCCGCCACAGAGCTCTTTGCCTCCCGAAAAAGCAGGGACTGCCCAGCCCATGGCGGCCAAGGTCACACCTGCAACTGGTGCACCACCCGTGGCTGAAAAAGAGAGTCCAAAAGCGATCCCCCTCCCCAAGCTGGCAGTGACGCTCACTTCCCCTGTCTCCTCAAATGCGGCTTCCTCCCAGAATGCGGAGACAACCGGCCAAAAGACTCCTGCCAGCTCAGTAAAAAGTGCGAGTGTTGCGCCTACCAACACGACATCCTCGCCAGAACCAGATTTTAAACCCGGAGGCTTCCGCGCCACCATTCCGAAAGCGACACCCTTCAATGCACAACTTTCTCCCGAGGAAGAACTCGCGGAACAGATGAAGCCCGTCGGCCCCACACCGCCACCGATCCGCTTTGAATGGAAGAACTAGCCCCGTTCTGCCTACTCCTTACCACTCTCCACCCGATGCGCCACTCGCTCGATATGCAGTGCGCGCCCCGTTGTCTCATCGATGTCGATAATCGCACCACACAGAACAACAGGCCCGCGCGCGACAGGATAACTGACCGGCTGGCTGGTTAAAAAACGTTTCAAAATCGCATCAATGTCGCGGCCGAGAATACTCTCTGAGGGACCGCACATTCCCGCGTCACAGAGAAAAGCGGTGCCGCCTGGAAATATTTGTTCGTCGGCAGTTTGCGTATGAGTATGAGTGCCGACAACCGCCGACACTTTACCGTCGAGAAAACGGCCCATCGCAATCTTTTCGCTCGTGGTCTCCGCATGGACATCGACGAATATCACGTGCGTTTCCTCCCGCATCCGCTCCACCTCGGCCTGAATGATACGAAACGGATTTTCGAGGGGCGGTTGCATAAATGTGCGGCCCTGAATATTGATCACTCCAACTTTGCCCTTGGCAGTCTCCAAAACAATCGACCCGTGGCCAACGATACCCTCGGGATAATTTAACGGGCGAAGCAAGCGTGGCTCGGTGGGTAAATACGGAAGGATATCCTTCTGATCCCAAATATGATCCCCTGATGTAATCACGGCCACGCCAGCGCGCAGAAGGTCGACGCTAATTTTTGGACTAATCCCCCGCCCGCCCGCAGAGTTCTCTCCATTGGCGACAATAAAGTCCACGCCTCGCTCCTGTTTGAACCAAGGAATGGAGTCAATAACCCCCTTGCGACCGGGTTCACCAACAATGTCACCGAGAAAAAGCAGCCTGAGCATTTCAACTTGATAGCGGGTTAGGAGTCCTTCTGGCCACCCGTTTCGACAAATTGCTTAATTGCTCTGCGCACCGGTGGAAGCACGCACTTTCAAAAGCGCCCGCGCCGGCTCCAGTCGCAGGGTCTCGAGCCGGTTCATTAAAATGTGCTCTTTTTTCAAGGATGGCAGGAGTTTATGGAGGACCCCTTCCTCCATCTTTCGAATCCAGTACAACCCTAAATGGACGCGGCCAAAACTAGCGCTGAAGGGACGCACCTGAAGCTTGCCCCCTTGCAGCGCGACCATATAACTGACACGCAAATGCAGGTCCAGACCGTGCCAGCGGTAAACAGTGTGCAAATGCACGCGCTCCGCTTCGAGGCGGAAGGTCGCGTTTTGAAAACTCCAACCGCCGTCTTTTTTTGAAACGGGAGGCAGCACGAGAGCGAGATGCGCATTGATTTCTTCCAGACTGAATTCGAGGTTCGTAGGCTGGGGATTCGCCAGAGATCCAGCAATGAGCGATCCCAGCGTGCGTGGTTTGACAAGAGAAACAACGCTTGGAACATCAGCGGGCGCACGCGAAAGCTGGATTCCCAAGGCAAGCAGCGGCGCTAATACGAGTGCTGCGATCAAGCTCAGTTGAAAACCACGACTCATGAAAGTGCGCAGAAAAGGTTGCCTCCCTTGCCGGGATTCCTCGCCGCTTGCCGCCCTCCGCATCGGCGGAACGGCTTTGGGGGCTCCCTTTACTGGGGCACCAGAATTGCGGGGAGAACGAGGGGCCATGCCAGTTATTCTGACGCCTTGGGCTTCTTGGCAGGCTTTGGAGTGGTTTCCTTCGGCGTTTCCTTCTTCGGCGTCTCCGCACTGGCGGCGGTGCTGGTGTCACTTTTCGCGCCCGTTTTGTAGTTTTCAGACCGATAATCCGTGATGTAAAAACCGGACCCTTTAAAGATCAAACCAGCTCCGGTGCCGATCTGGCGCTTCACCTTACCCTTGCCCCAAGGCTTTTTACAGCACGCAGCTTGCGGACAGGTTTTCAAGGGCTCGTCTTTCATGGACTGAAAGAATTCGAACGTCTTGTGGCATTTTTCACAAAGGTAGTCGTAATTGGGCATAGGGCTGTAAATGAACTCGAAATGCTAGCACACACGTGCCGACACGCAACGGCGGAGGAGCTTGCAGCTAAAGGCCGTGTCCGTAGAGAATGCGGCATGGAACGACCCGAAGCCATCCACTTACTCCGCGCCGAGTGCAATCTGTTGTCTGCGTCTATCACACGCATGCACCCGATCGCACCCGGACTGCAAGACGCCCCCACTCAAGCCGAGATTTTCAAGGCGCTCTTTGAATTGACCAAAAACGTCGAGACGGTCAAAAAACAACTCATGCGACTGGAGCGCCGTGATGACAGCGAGTTGACCTGAACACTGCCCTGCAAGCGCCGCCCAGCTCGGCAGCATTCCCATTTCGTTTGCTTGTCAGCGCGAAGCCCTCAGGCTCTATGCCCCTCGAGCCATTGCGAGCCCCGCCAACCAACCCGTTGTCCAGGCGGCCTGAAAATTGTAGCCGCCTGTGATTCCATCGAGGTCCAACACTTCGCCCGCGAAGTGCAAACCAGGACAGACCCGGCTTTCCATCGTCCTGAAATCGACGTGTTTGAGGTGCACTCCACCACAAGTCACAAACTCGTCTTTGTGCATGCTTTTTCCCGTGACCTGTAAATCCGTACGCAGCAATCGGTCCGCCAGACCGAGAGACGCCTGTCGTGTCAGCCGGTTCCAGCGCTCCTCACCGAAGACGCCTGCCGAGACCACAATTCTCTCCCAAAGACGCGATGGCAGGTGGAAGAGAGGAGTATTCACCACGGCTTTTCCCGGGCTGCTCTGACGCATTTGCTGAAATGTCTCGAGAATCTGCTGTTCATTGTGGCTTACACACCAACGCACTCGCAATGAAAACGCATAGTCCCGTTGATTCAGCTCCCTGGCTCCCCAAGCTGATAATCGTAAAATCGCAGGCCCGCTCAATCCCCAATGAGTGAACAACATCGGTCCCTTTTCGCGAAGCGCCGTTCCCGGCACACTCACTTCCACCGCAGGAACCGCAAGCCCTGAAAGCTCACGCACCCAACCGTCGTTCAAATGAAAAGTAAACAGAGACGGAACGGGCGCTACGATTTCGTGTCCGAGCGTTTCCAGCAAGGTCGCCAGAGTGCCTGTTCGCCAGCCCCCAGTTGCGATCAAAACGCGAGAGGCATGGACGACGCCTCCTCTGGGTCCGTCAAGCAGGACTTCCCACCCCCCTCCGGAAAGGGGTCGCAGTTCCTGCGCACCGCAGCGAATGCGCACATCAACCCCCGAGTCAGCAGCCTCTCTTTCGAGACATTCAATGATCGAATCCGAGCGATCGGTCGTTGGAAACATGCGGCCATCAGACTCCGTTTTTAAGGACACTCCGCGGCTCTCAAACCACTGGACAGTGTCGGCGGGTTGGAATCTGGAAAAAGCAGACAGTAATGCCTTTGCACCACGCGGGTACCGCGTGGACAATTGGCGCGGCTCAAAGCACGAATGCGTCACGTTACAACGGCCCCCTCCGGAAATACGCACCTTGGAAAGCGGTTGCGCTCCACGCTCCACAAGCAGAACACGGCAACCCGGCCTGGCTTGCGCCGCTGTGATGGCACCGAAATAACCCGCCGCACCACCCCCGACCACAAGCACGTCTACGTTTTCCATGATTTTTATCTTTTAACGTAATTCGCTGTTACGACAAAGCTTCGCATAAATGCCATCCAGCCCTATCAGTTCTAAATGCCGGCCTCTCTCCACAATTTGACCGCGGTCCAGCACCAGAATTTGATCTGCGTTCCGAACCGTTGAGAGACGGTGAGCGATCACGAAACAGGTGCGCTTTTGCATCAACCGTTCCAGGGCCTGCTGAATCTGACGCTCCGTTTCCGTGTCCACACTTGCGGTTGCCTCGTCCAAAACAAGTACAGGCGGATCTTTCAAGAGCATGCGCGCGATTGAAATGCGTTGTTTTTCTCCGACGCTTAATTTCACCCCGCGTTCACCCACCACGGTGTCGAGGCCTTCGGGCAAACGTTCCACAAATGAAAGTGCGTTGGCGGTGGCAAGCACCGCGGTAATCTCCTCGGGCGTCGCATCCGGTTTTCCGAACAACAAGTTTTCACGCAGCGTACCGTTAAAAAGAAAACTCTCCTGCGTCACGAGGCCCACGGAATCACGCAAACGGCTTCGTGGAAAATCTTGAATGGGAACGTGATCCAGCAGGATGACCCCGCTGTCGTATTCATAAAAGCGAATCAACATCTGCACAAGAGTTGATTTGCCCGCCCCCGTCTCGCCCACCAAGGCCACCGTCTGGCCCGGAATGGCGTGAAGGGATATCTCGGTTAGCACGGGTATTCCCGGGCGGTAACAAAAGCCAACCTTTTGAAATTCGACCTCCCCTTTGACTCTGGGCTGCACTCCCTTGTGGAGCGCGGGGGCGTCCATCTCAGCCGGTTCGTCTAAAATTTCGAACACGCGCTCTCCCGCCGCGCGGCCTGCCTGCAAAATTTGATTCAGTTGATGCAACCGGCCTATGGGCTCGTAAAGAAAGCCAGTTAAGAGCAGGAAACTGGTCAGATCGCCCACACTCATTTCGTGTTTCAAAACAGCCTGCGCACCAAATGCCACCACAATCAGGAGTCCCGCAGACGCAAACAAAGACATCGACGGGTTGTACACAGCCCAAACACGCATCACAACGAGTGTGGCCCGCTGGAGTTGCCTGCTGGCCTCGTTGAATCGCTCATGCTGTTGTTCTTCTCTGACGTACGTTTTAATCTGCCGGATGCCTGCGAGATTATCGTGGAGCATTGCGTTCATCGCAGACGAAGCTTTTCGTTGCCCACGGTAACGCAATTTTGCAGTGAGCGTGTAAGCAAGCGCGCCTCCAGCGAGAAGCGGAATAGGCGTCAAGGTCCACCAAGCCAAGGCGGGATGATAGGCGAAAAGCATCGCCGCCACGACCCCAATTTGCAGGACCGCGACGGCGCCCTGCTCGATGCCATCGATGAGTACGCGCTCAACCGCGTTGACATCTTCCATCACACGGGTCATGAGGTCACCCGTGGCCCGATTGTCGAACCAGCGAAGGGGCAGGCGCTGAATGTGCGAGTAAAGATCGCTGCGAAGGTCAAAAATGACCTTCTGCTCGAAGGTGTTGTTGCAGATGATTCTGAGCGTATTGAGGAGGTCGCGCGCCACAAAGGCCGCGAGTGCCCCCCCTACCAAAGGCCACACCCGCTCGCCCCGACCCGCACTGATTTCGTCCACAATGAGCTGGGTCACCTTCGGGAAAACAATGACAAGCCCAGTCGACAAAAGAGCGCACGCCAAAGTCCCAGCCGCCCATCCGGGATAACGGAGCAAATAGCGAAAGACCCGTAGAACCGTACTCACCGAGCATCCTCGAACTGACTCAAGGAACGAAATGCCTCGTAGCGGGAAGCGATTTCAGCGGCTTGCAGGGACCGCAGTCTCTCGAGGCTGAACGCTTCGACATTGAAGCTGGCAAGGACGCTGCCATAAACAACGGCATGCCGGAGGTCGGCAAAAGTAACTGGGCCGCTCACATTCGCTGCGAGGTGGCCAGCCAAGCCGCCTGCAAAAGTGTCCCCCGCTCCGGTCGGGTCATGAATGGTTTCGAGCGGATAGGCCGGGCAGGAGAAAAATTCGTTCTCGCCAAACAACAAGCACCCATGCTCTCCCTTTTTAATCGCAACGTAACGGGGCCCCATCGAGCGGATGTGGTGGCCTGCTTTAATGAGGTTGTTTTCTCCGGTGAAGAGCCGCGCTTCACTGTCATTGAGAATCAACATGTCGACGCGTTTGAGGAGGGCTTCAAGGTCTGCGCGGGCGATGTTAATCCAGAGGTCCATGGTATCGGCGATGATGAATTGCGGCCGATTCATCTGATCGAGGACATGGCTCTGCAGAGACGGTGCAATATTCGCTAGCAGGACGATGGGGGTGTTGTTGTGCGCCGCAGGCAGCGTGGGCGTAAAGTGTTCGAATACATTGAGCTCTACGGAACGTGTCTCACGGGTGTTCATGTCGACCATATATTCCCCCGACCACCGGAACGTTTTGCCCGCGACCTGTTGAAGACCGGAAAGGTCGATTTTACGAAGATTGAGGAATTCGAGGTGCGCGTTTGGGAAATCATCGCCGACCACGCCCACGAGTTTGACTGGGGCAAAAAAACTAGCGCTGACTGCCGCATAGCTTGCAGAGCCACCCAGAAGATCCGCGTGTTCTGCTGCGGGAGTTTTAACGGTATCTAGTGCGATGGAGCCAACAACAAGAACAGACATGGGTGGAAAAAGTAAATGAGTGAGCAGAAATCATGTCGCGGTCCCCGCCCCAAATCAAACCCAATGAATGCTTCTGCGATTCGGGCGCAGCATGCCGGCATGTGGCGGTTCGGGGGTTCACGAATAACAATCGCATTACCGAAGACCCGAAGTTCCATCGGAAAATCTTGTCCGAAAAATCCAGCCTGCAGTTTGCGGGCATGAAAAAACCCCTCGGATTGAGGGGTTTAAAGTGGCGACCCTAACGGGATTCGAACCCGTGTTACCACCACACTAGTCCACCATAGTCCAAGCATGTCTGATTATGAGCAGTTTACAAAATTAAGGACAACACTGGACATCCCTGGAGGGTCTTAGCTAGGGTCTTACGTCATGGCGTTCCTTTGGAAACATCCCCAGTCAAAATATTTCATGGCGAGATTCATCGATGCTTCTGGAAAACGGCGCAACCGCAGCACTCGCAGCACCCTCAGAAAGGAAGCCCAGAAAATCGCTGACACTTTTGAAAAAGCGGCCCAAAAGAACAACACCATCAAGCAGCTCCGGAAGGTTGTTTCCGAGCTCCACAAAGAAATCAGCGGCGAAGAGATTCCAGCACAGACGGTCAAAGACTTCTCAGACGCATGGCTGGCAAAGAAGAATCCCGAGGTGTCACCGTCCACTCACGCCTTCTATAAAACCCTTGTCGGAAAATTTCTCATTTTTTTAGAGCAGAAGGCTGCTGCCCCAATGACGGACCTCACTGCTGAAGACATCGTTAATTTTCGCAACCACTTGGTTAAATCCCTCTCCTCCAGAACGGTAAACCACAATCTCAAGGGCCTCAAGATGCTGTTTAAAGCGGCAAAGCAGGACCGTGTCATCAGCGAAGACCCCTCTGAATTTGTGACTTCCACCAAAAAGGCGCCCAAAAAGCCGCGCCACCCCTTCACCGTCGACGAACTCAAGAAGCTCATCGCGGTCGCGGACGAGGAATGGAAAAGTATGATTCGTTTCGGGTTGTACACAGGGCAAAGACTTGGAGACATCGCCAAGATCAAGTGGGGGGACATTGACCTGGAGAGAGGCAGAATCCGTCTGGTAACACAGAAAACGTCGAAGTCTTTAGTCCTGCCCATCGCCCAGCCGCTGAAAACTCATCTCCAGAGTTTAAAGAAAAATCAAACCCCGGAGGCACCCATCCATCAGACCTCCTTCGGCATCATCGCCAAACAAGGACGAACGGCAAATCTATCGAACAGGTTTAGCGATCTGCTGGCAAAAGCCGGTCTTCAGGAAAAAAAGTCCCATTCAAAAAAAGGAACGTCAGCTGGTCGCCATGGGGCACGAGCCTCGGCTGGACTCGGGTTCCACTGCCTGCGCCACACTGCTGTCACGATGCTGCAGGAAGCTGGCATCCCTCTCGCCGTCGTCATGGAAATTGCAGGTCACGACAGCGAGCAGATGAGCCATCACTACACACACGTCGGCGATGAGGCCCTGCAAAAAGCAGCCTCGTCCTTGCCGGTCATTTAATGCAACAACAACGCCTCCTCGTCATTGAGGCTATTGAAGGTGTTATAAGGAAAGGCCTTCCAGGCCGGTCAATGTGATTTCCATCCCTGCCATCTGCCGGGTAAAGGGCGCCAATACATTGCTGCAAACCACAGTGTTTTTCCCCTCAGGATACAGGGACCGAAATACCTGAAGATTTTTTAGGTCAAAGCGTGAGGCGTCCCATTTGCATTCAATGGCATCGACGACTCCCCTGCCCCGAGGCAACACGAAGTCAACTTCGTGATGCGCCTTGTCTCTCCAGTACATGATCGGAACGTCTCCCACATCGGAGATCAATCTTTCCAGAACGAGATGTTCCCAGAGGATTCCGCAATCCTCTGGACGAAGGTCACTCCAGCCTCTTGCGAATGCCACGAACCCAGTATCAAAGCCATAAACCTTTGGTTGCTTGACGATCTCGCGCGGCCCCCCTCCAAAAAAGGGACGCACAAAAACCGCCGCATGAGTCAACTCGAGGACCTCCAAATAATTGATGACCGTCGGGCGACTCACTCCGCAGAGGTTTGCCAGAGATGTGGCCTCCATCTGGCCCCCGCTCAGGCGGAGCACACTCTCGACCAGCTTTAGGAAGCCGCTGCGCTTTTCGACCCTGAACAACTCTTGCACATCTCTGGCATAATAGGAGTCCAGCCATTCCGCATAAAATCCCGGATCATAGCTCTCTGCCAACAAGGCTGGAGGCAAACCTCCCCGCAACAAACGACGAGCAAGGTCCTGAACGCCAAAATCCGGGAGCTCGTCATAACGCACAGGCACAAGGTGGAGATTACGCTTCCTGCCTGTCAGACTGTCCCTGAATTTATTCGTGGCCGCCAGGGTAGAGGAGCCCGTAGCCAGCACCTTCAGCTGGGGAAATGCGTCTGCTGCTATTTTCAATACACGGCTTGGATCCGCCAACTGATGAACCTCGTCTAAAATCAGGTATGGTTTGGACAGGCTGCGGTAAAATGCCTCTGGATCCCCCAGGCGCATTTGAGAGGAAGGCAGGTCGCAGTTGATGAATTCAGCATCCTGAAGACTTTTGGCGAGGGTCGTTTTACCAACGCGGCGCACCCCTGAAAGCCACACAATAGGGGCTTTTGCCCAGAGGGAATGGATGCGAGAAAGCCAGAGTTGCCGATGTATCACGAAAGCTGACTTTACATCTGGTCAGTCCAAACGCAAATTTAGAATCCATTTTGGTTCAAATTTCCTTTCTGTCGTGAGCTGGGATGTTTCGCTTCAATGAGACCGTGCCTGTGATGGCACGGAAGGACAGTTGCCGTCCTCGTTGTCGTTGTTGACGCAGGGCTTCAATGAGACCGTGCCTGTGATGGCACGGAAGGCTCTAAACCATGCCCCCGACACCTCACACACCCCAGCTTCAATGAGACCGTGCCTGTGATGGCACGGAAGGCCTGTTAAGTCTTCTGGACCGTCGGCAGTGATGCCGGCTTCAATGAGACCGTGCCTGTGATGGCACGGAAGGAATGCTTGTGCATCGCTTCCTGAGTTTGCCAAGCAAGCTTCAATGAGACCGTGCCTGTGATGGCACGGAAGGAGCGCGAGATGCCAGAATGTCGGCTTCGATGGTTTCGCTTCAATGAGACCGTGCCTGTGATGGCACGGAAGGCAAAGGCGTGACGCGGGAGCCAATCGCGCTATGCGAGCTTCAATGAGACCGTGCCTGTGATGGCACGGAAGGCGGTATCTCGGGCCACTGTGGCTCAAAAAAGACGGGCTTCAATGAGACCGTGCCTGTGATGGCACGGAAGGGCCGTCGCCAGTTTGCCTGTGCCTAGCAATTGCACGCTTCAATGAGACCGTGCCTGTGATGGCACGGAAGGCTTCCATGAGGCTTCCCGCACAACGACGACTGGAGGCTTCAATGAGACCGTGCCTGTGATGGCACGGAAGGTCAACGGTGAGATCTGGACGGTGGACGACAAGGAGGCTTCAATGAGACCGTGCCTGTGATGGCACGGAAGGCGTCTGGCGACGAATGGAACCATGCGTTGCTGGTGTTGCTTCAATGAGACCGTGCCTGTGATGGCACGGAAGGTCAGAGACGCGCGGCTTTTGTAGCCTCCACCCTGGGCTTCAATGAGACCGTGCCTGTGATGGCACGGAAGGATTCCTTGCTGTCCTTGTGGCCCTTGTGAACCTGTGTGCTTCAATGAGACCGTGCCTGTGATGGCACGGAAGGACGCAGTGGGTGCCTTCAACCTTCTCCGCTGGCTACGCTTCAATGAGACCGTGCCTGTGATGGCACGGAAGGTTCCTACAGTGAAACACAGATAGTAAAATAACATGATAGCTTCAATGAGACCGTGCCTGTGATGGCACGGAAGGGTTTTTGGGATCCTAACTCCAAACGGCAACCCTCAACTGCTTCAATGAGACCGTGCCTGTGATGGCACGGAAGGAGCGTCCATGCGTTTTGCGTCAGCGTGCCGGATGTGCTTCAATGAGACCGTGCCTGTGATGGCACGGAAGGGTGCCCGGGTTGTGTCGACAAGCGGTTTCGACCAGTAGCTTCAATGAGACCGTGCCTGTGATGGCACGGAAGGAACTTGGCATGGGTACAATGCCCAGGCATTGATTTAGCTTCAATGAGACCGTGCCTGTGATGGCACGGAAGGGGTGGCAACCACAACGCCTACCAGTGGGCAAGTGCTGCTTCAATGAGACCGTGCCTGTGATGGCACGGAAGGGAAGGCTATTCCGCCCGATTTATTTACGTTGTCCATCGCTTCAATGAGACCGTGCCTGTGATGGCACGGAAGGGCGGCCCAAAGAACTGCGGAAAGTCGTTTTTGGTGAAGCTTCAATGAGACCGTGCCTGTGATGGCACGGAAGGCTGGAAAAAAAGCCCCTGTAGCCGTAAGCCTCGAAGCTTCAATGAGACCGTGCCTGTGATGGCACGGAAGGATACTAGTTTTTAAGCCCCATCAATAAAGGGGGTTAAACAATTCGTCGCGAGAGGCGGCTTAGCTCAAGGCAAAGCACATGCTCTTGTGAACAGAAATCATTACGTAACACATTTACCCGCAATACTTGCGAGCGGTTTCAAAGAACTGTTAGAGAACGTCGCCGCTCGTTGCAAGCGGAGTGGGTCAAATGATGTGACAGCGAACCTGAGGCGTCCATACCTTTCCTATGCACTGAAAGTGGTTCGTAAAATCTAGTCCTGCATCTCCTAAATTCAAAAGCAGAAGCTGGTCTTCCGCTTGGTTTAGAATTTCTCGCGAAAGAGAAACCAGTCTGGCATACTCCGAATCAGACAATTCACATAAAAAAACACTGAACTGAACGTGATCTCCGTGGTCCTTCAGTAACTCAAAGAGACGGGTTCTCCTTTTGTCATCGGACACATCGTAGGTGCAGAGATATAATCTTCTATTAGTTCTCACCGAACGACTAGGCATTTCCATTTGGGAATATCACCACGGAACCAACGGGCCAGTAGGCGAGCTTGAATTTTTAAGTTGGTCCGCCAACTGCAACGGTAATCAAATTCTGGATGTGTAAAAAGTTGGTCAATCCTCTGCTCCCAAGCTCTTAGAAACGACTTTCTTCCAGCAGGCAGCAGGGCACAACCGTTGGAATTCGTGACAAAATCAGAAGCCGTCACCATTCCTGTGTTGATTGCTGTAATCACTACACTATCAGCAATTACAGGACGAAATGACTCCATTAAATCCAAGGCCAGAGCAGGTCTTCCATGTCTCGGGGTGTGGTAGAGTCCCCACCATGGATCCAAGCCCTCACCTAGCAACGCAACTTGGCACTCCTTTGCCAACAGGGCATAAGCAAACGAAAGGAGAGCATTAACGGGATCCTTCGGCGGACGGCGGTTCCGTGTTGTAAATTGAAAATCAGGAAGATCGTCCAGCTTCAACATGCCTTGAAACGCCCCAAAATAGATCGCTGCCGCGCGGCCTTCCCATCCTCGGAGTTGATCCATTGTCTGCAGTCGCGCAGAGTCAAACCCCTGTATATGTTCAGCAAGCAGGGCGACGGCAGATCGCCCCAGTTCATGACGCGCATTGCGTTGAAGAAGCACTCTCTGGTTAACAGCTTTGGAAAGCACGAGTTCAGAAGCGAAGGCATAACTACGAACTGTGTCTGATGCCGCCTCGTACTGGGACCGACGCGCGTAGGCATTGCTTACTTCAGTTCCGTGACTGATCCCGTGAAACCATCCACCAGTAGAAAAATGAATTACGGGAATCCCCTCCTCCATCAAAAGATGCAAACACTGAGCGCTAACCCCGACGTTGCCAATTAGAACGACCTGACTCACGTCAATCAGGCGAGCCCCACCCAGCGTCTCGCCACTTTTTGAGACGACCAGTCGTTCACCACTTTTTCCCACTTTGGCGCCTTGCTCCTGTACATAAAATGGCGTGGCTCGGTCGCGGGCGGGGTAAAGGCGGCGAATATCCGGACCCATAGTTGGCCCGTTGCTTTTGAGTGCAGAATTGCGGAGAGCCAATGTTTCATCAGGAAGGCAGATGCCACACAACGAGCAGCTCCAGCATTTTGGGCTGTCCTCAAGCGGAGGGGGTAAATGGAGAGATGCCCGTGCGAACCGAACTGCAGAAATGATTTTCCGAGCCTCACTTTCAAGCTCCTCACTAAAATCAATCCGAACACGCAAACGACTCCCCGCGTAATAAATGTAACCATGATTGGAAATATACCCATGAGCCCGCAGAAGAAGTCCCTGAGCCATCAATTGCATCCGCTCTGGGGGGTAACTTCGCTCAGCTGTGGGTGGAACTCCGCTTTTCTTTGTTTCAACAGGAATGGCTTCTCCTCCCTCAGGATCACTTGAAACCAAGTCCAATTTCCCCATCAGGCCAAGGCTGTCACAACCCAATGAAACACTTCTTGCGATCTCTGGAGGCGCGTCCCCCAAGGCAATGGTCTCATCCGACATTTGATGGACGCCTTTGGTAGATTCAGGGAGGAGCTGATCCACACGATCCACCCTCCGGTGAACATCCTTTCCGATAATAGTGTGGACGTTGTCTTCCCAGCGCCCCTCACCATACATCAAATGAAAACGCCTCTCACAGTAAACGTATTGAGCAATCATATCCACTGTTGCCCAGTCGTCAGGAAGCATGCTGGAAACTTGACTTCCCATCCCGCCTCCTAAAAAACAAGTTCCGCAGGCGCGAAATAAAGACTTTTATCGGATGAAAAACGACGGCTTTTCCAAGCCCGAATGACTCCCATAGCTCTTATACACATCAGCGGGTCCACCTTCTCGGAGTACAGAGGTTGATGAACTAGAGTCGCAACCTCATCTGCATTTAGCGAACCGCTCCAAATAGGCCACCTAAAACAATCCGGGGCATCCCCAAAAAAACCGAGTGTCCCAGCACCGGAGGAACTAGGAACGGTTGGATAAAAGCTTAAGCCAACGAATGCCAACACGTTGAAGGCGGCGTGATCCAGGTGTTCATCACCGCTGGTTTTTGCACCTGGGTCGTGACTTCGATAAGCCGCTGGACGAAATTCGGCGTGATTCCAACGAAGCGACTTTCCTGCCGTTGGACATCCTGTTCCCTCAAGACATCCGCGCAAAAGTTCGGGCGTTAGGCCTGCAATAAGTTCACTCACATCGAGGAGTAAGTTTTTACCGCTTTGTCCGTTAGCAAAGGACAATCGACTCGGCTCCACATCCCCGTTTTGAAGATCTTTTTCGTCACTGGAATTTTGAGATGAATAGCTCCCATACAACAAAACTGGCAAATACGACAAAGGCCCGGGGCTCATCGAAAACTCAACCGCTTGAAGAACAGCTGCCCTAAACTCTCGACGGCTTGTCTTGATAATCTTTCCGTGCACTAACGGAGAGGGCGCCTTAATCAGATTCTGCAAAGCCAGCAACAATTCCTCCACCCAACTTACCCCAAGCTCCCTTGACGTTACAATGGTGGGAAATCCCCTGACGTTGTCCCACTCCAAATGCGGCTCAGTTGCGGGCCAGAGTAAGTCAAACAGTCGAAGAAGCCCAAGTGTAGCTAAATAGTCTCTGGCACTGTCTTCCCTTAGAAGAACCAAAGAAAGGCGATACATTGAATGAATATCTTCGGGCATGGCAATCAGAGGTTAGCAACTTTGTGTGGTTTAGCGCTTTCCTGTTGGTCCGCCAGCCTAAGGAGTGTTTCGAGGTAAGGCAGCCCCCACCAACCGTAACGGCGTGTAAGACTCCAAAACCGGCCGGCAACTCGGTCTCCTATGTTTCCCAATGGGCACTTAGACCCTGGAAACCGCAATGTCTCTCCTGCAATTACGACATCAAACGGCTCCGGTTCGCCATCAATAACAACAGGTGCCAAGGCACGACACCGACCGTGATGACTCGCTATAAGGTGAAGGATTAGATCAATGCTTGGGTGCGCGACTCCAGCCTCAGACTGCAATACAATAAGAGCTGAAAGTAATTCGTGACGAAACCCTTGAGGGAGACCTGAACCTTCTCGTAAAAGTTGATTTATGGCCTGAGGACGAAACCCGCCGCTTTTGGCCACAAATGGTTTGCTCCCCACCGACCAGATCGAACATCCATGAAGCCACGATTGAAAACGCGGATCGAGTTTTCCGAGATCGTGCCAAAGACCAGCATCTCGCAAAGCGGAGACCAAAGTGTCAGGTAATCCAAGCGATCGAGCGTGGCGTTCCGATCTCACTGAAACTCCATACGAGTGATCGCTTAACAACACCTTTTCGTCGGTATCCTGACTTTGGGCCCCCAAATCTTCGGGGTCTAAAGGCCAGGCACTATACCCGACACGTGTTTTGTTCTGAAATATCGCTCCGCCAAGAGGATGAGGTGCTGCTTTCCAATCTTGAGAGCGGTTGACGGTGGCGACTCGATCCCAAATGGTTTTCCAGTGATGGTCTTCAGGAAGATTTATCGCCACCAAACCAGAGATTTCCATCAGCGCGGTGATCCAGTCTTTCTCACAAAATCCAGTGTCCGATCCATCTTCATTTTCAAGCTCAAGGGGACGTAGGATGCTTTCAAAAAACAACCGATCCTTTTCAGGAAGCAACTTGGCTACCGCCGCTATAGTCAGGGGATGAAGGCGCAAAGCAAGTCGATCCCGAGACAGTAAATATGCGTGCTCGAACTGGTCTAATTCCCAAGGCAGACCATCAGGAAGAGGAACAAGACTCCTAAGGAGGTTGATGTCCAATGAGGCTGGAAGGACCAGGACGTCTCCGTTTTGAAGATCATTGGGAGCTAGTACACGTGAGGATTCCCCCTCTGCCCATCGGTAGCAGCGAATTTCAGTACTCTCATCCCATTTCAAATCAGGACCGATCGTAGAGGCAGGAATATCGCCGCTTTCATCTCGAACTTTCAAAGCATCTAAAATCCAGGCTCGAGCGAGATGAAGCGGTATAGTGGCGCCTTCCGCCCCAACAGGTGGAGTCGATCTAAGTACGTCGAGAGCGACTGCTTCGTCGTCCAAATCGGCACGTAAAACCACCGTTACCTCAGGAAAATCTCTCCCCTGGCCGTGAATGTAAACGCTAGGATCAGGAGTGAGATGGGGAACTGGGGAGGTTTGGCAAAGTAAGTCGAGGTGCGAAGGCAATAAAACGGGCGCTTCGGCAGACGGAGAGAGAAGGCAGGAGAGCCGATCTTCCATTGGCAAAAAAGGCTCGAGCTCTGAAATTCCGAAGGGCAATGGAGACTGAAGACTTTCAAGCCAAGCCCAAACTTTCGGTAAACAGTCCAGGTAAAGAGGATCCGATTTTACGACATCCAGAGCCTCTTCTGGAGCGAAGATCGCAGCAAGTGCGTCAATATTTCGACCGTAACGGTTCAGGCGTCCAAACCTTTGGCGCAGACTATCTAAGGGCGCAAGTTCGGTCAGTAGTGCATCAAAATCGAAATCTGCTCCGACCTCTATGCACTGGGTTGCAATGAGGATAAGAGGTAAAACTTCTGGACTCGGGTTTCCGCTCTGAAGTTCGTGCCTTGATACAATTCTTTTAATTAGGGCATCACGATCCAATGGACGCAACCGGCCAGTTAAAAGCTCAACATCCGCACAATGCTTGCCATTGGCTTTTAACTTTGAAAGGTTTTTATGTAGTAACGTGGCTGTGGCTACACGGTTAACAACAATCAAGATCCGCCGAGTCTGAAGGCCGAGCATGGAGACGGCCTTCGCCCCTATTGCATCAGCCAGTTTTTCATGGCGGTGAGATTTAACCGCATCAGCAACACGAACGAGCTCCGTAGGTTTATGGGAATTGAGGCGGGCGTGGATGACTGGATTGGCCAAATCTTGGTCTCCAAGAGTGAACAGATCCGAGGCATCCACCGGAGGGGTTGCTGTAAGTTGAACTGTCTTGAACGGAGAGCGCAGGGGTTCTATTGCGTTGCCTCGTAGGACTTCAATAGAAGCGAGTGTGTCAGAGAAAGCCTTTGAGGTGTGGGCCTCATCAAGAATCAAAAGTGCATCATTGGCCAGGAGGCCTGCATGGATGGAGCGGGCGAATTCTGAAACTCCATACCCACGAAAAAGCATGCGGGAGCCAAGCTGATCGAGGGTGGTTGCGATGACCACAGGCTGGGTCGGTGTACGAGCCCAAGAATGGTCAGTAAAAGTAGCTCCTCTCAGCGGGTATGCTTCCAACGGCACACCATCATGAGATTCTGAAAGAGTCACCAGAGCTAGGGCGAAAGGTTGAAGTGGACTAGTCGAATCCGAGATGGCCGACTTCAACCTATCTGCGATCTTTTTCGCACGTTCGAATGCTTCATCGACAACTATTCTTCGATTTACCGCAAACACAATCCTGACAGGCGCAGTTCGCTCCTGCGGAGAAAGAGTCGCTTGCGTGGCCAAATGATAAACGGCTATATCTATCGCACTTGTTTTTCCCGTACCTGTTGGGAGCGTTATCCAAGAAGGCCATGCGCGGTGGGTTAAGGCATTTGCCAAACGCACCTGCCAAGGGAAGGGGGCGTAGCCCCACAACGAATGAAAGAAAACGGAAAAATCTGGAAGCGTACTCATCGAATAACGGAGCCGGAGTGTTGGAGTAATGGCATAAACAGGCCGTAGCCTCGATAACGCCCGGAACCGAGCATCAGGGGCCCTTCGACAGGTTCGGAGAATTCAAGAATGGCGTGGATATGGAACCGTGCAGGACGCCCAAGCCGCTTCTCGGGAGCCTCAAACGAATAGGACGTAGGGACTCCGTGTAACGCCGAGTGGGCAGACACCATAACCTTTTGCGGCTCTTGGATTCCAATCCGAGCACAACTCGTTCGTAAAATGTTCTGACAGCTTTCCTCCCACTTCACCGGATCTTTTCTGAAATGTGGTTTCGGATGCTGGTCCAAGATTACGGGAGTTACAGAGGCCCAGTGACAAGATGCCCCCGTCCAGCGTTTGGCGCGCAAAGCTTTTGGTGGAGAGACCGATGAAACCGGACGGAGGCACCACCTCCATGACTTGTCTGCTGGACATAGCTCAACCTGCTCGTCCTCATTTAAAAGCGCAGTCAGAGCATTACGCCAAGTGATACGAAATTCAGGCACAGAAACGCCCGCTATCTCAGGTCTAGGCAAAGCTAGCCCCAGGCCAAGGAGATGCCCGTCGCAGTGAGTTAC
Organism: Chthoniobacteraceae bacterium; assembly: GCA_947476255.1. Lineage (GTDB taxonomy): Bacteria > Verrucomicrobiota > Verrucomicrobiia > Chthoniobacterales > Chthoniobacteraceae > Chth-196. Next base: position 85,460 of record CANJPY010000004.1, read on the forward strand.
AAACGCGTCCACGTGAGCCAATGGGAAGATCGATAGATGAGGCAGAGACGTAGGAGCCGTCGAACCGCTCTCTCCAACGCGTTGACTGTGACCGCTTAGCCATGCTGGTATCTGGCCTAAAGATGGGTTTCTACTCCAGCGATCGATCAATGTGCGATGAAATGTCTCCGAAATCTGCCAGATGCTTTCCAATCCAAGGGATGTACCGCTCGTCTTTTCAAGGAGCAGCACATGACTGTCCCACGGTGTTCGATAAGTCTCTGAACTAGAGACTTCGGAGTATCCACACCACTGATGGTGCGGGTCATGACGGCCGCGAGGCGAGGCTGCAGCTTTTAACGTTCGCCCTTCCCTCAGACGGGTTCCAGCTTTGAGGAAGCGATCAACAAGTTCAAGTCTCTCATCCTCACGCCCCTTCGCATCGAACGCAGCCTCAGCAGATTCAATCAGGCCATCCCACGGTACTCGGAGTTGGAAATCAGGCGTCCTCAAAATCTCAGCAGATATCGGAGAGAAGCACTGCCATGAGGCGGATAGGTCTGGAGGAGTTTTCCTGAGAGTTACCATAACAACGGAACTCGAGTGACCAAGTCTCGGAACCCGCCCCAGTAATTTTGATAAGCACGAAAAATCGTTGTCTGAGAGTTCGATGTCAGGCCATTGAAAGAAAACAGTAGGCTCGTCTGAATCCAGGAAAACAGTCGGAAAGGAACGAGCCTTACGCGAGGCATTTATGGACTCTGCATTGGAGGGATTTTGGGGGACATATACGCCGTCGAGAAGGGCTTCCGTTATGAGCGTCTTTGAAGGAACGATCAGGATCGGCGGCTTCTGTCGGCATAGCCAAAGCAATTGTTCACGCTCATCTGCCGGTTCCCCAGCTTTGTGGAGGGCGTCCAGCAGGCCGAGGCAAAGCCGAGCAGGATGTGGTGGCCATTCGACAGTGTTTTTGTCACTCCATGAAGCCGCCACATAGCGCCCTGCCGGGAACTGTAGCGAAATAGTAATCGACATTTTATTCCTCGGCAGCGGATGTTCTGTGGGTCTGCTGGGATATAAAAACCAGCTGCTCTAAGGCTTTCGACGGCTTCAACCGGACGGGTTCCTCTCTCCATGGCAATCCAGACTCCTTAGCCTCTCTGATAGTTGCATTAAGCAGCTCACGGGTTTTCGCTGCGGCCATTTTAAACGTCTCGCGACTTGCTTCCGCCCCTAGAATTTCAAACTCAGCATCCGCTTGGTCCAAAACCAAATCGCAGCGAGAGCGGAGGTGCCATCCCTTTTCTACGTTTAAAGCCACAGAGTGAAGAGCAAGGGCGGCGAGAACAGCATGGGCTTTGCTGGATGTCTGCCTTGTGTCCCTCCCGGCTACAGGAAACTGCAACTGGCGCAGGGCAGAGAACGAAACGGCCGTTGATTGTTGGATATAATCCACGGTGACCCCGCCATGAGGCATCTTTTCAGTCCCGCCGTCCCATGGGACACTTCCATGATTAAGTTCCGAGGGCTTTTTCACCTTGTTTTTCTTACTCTTACTCAAGAGAGCCCACATCGCATCCTTTGTGGACTTAAGGATTTCCTCTGGATTGATTGCGCCGGCCGCATTGAGTGGATCAATTCGAGTCCCAGCCCTGCTCGCCTGAAGAGCGTTAATTCCGACTATTTCACTGACAACACATCGAGCATATTTCTCACCCAAACCACCATTCACCCCAGTAGAATCCCAGCTTCCAAAAAGCAAACTTGCTGGCGAAATTCCGAAGATTGCCGTCGAGTTTTTTGCATTCGCATTAATCGCAGCTTTACCCTCCTCACTTAGCGGAAAGGGCAATTCTTGATCGGTTACGGAATCCCTCAAAATCGCATCGAAAATCCGGTGAGGACACTCGAAACATGTCAGTTTCCCTATGGGTTTTGTTAAACCCTGAGTGCTGGAAAAATCAGTTTCAACATGGGGGACGAAAATCATATTCGTCCTGATGTCCTCCAAAAGGGCCTCTTCCATCCGGTTTGCCTGACTTTGAACACTATCAAGAATCGCGCATTCCACGGCTTGCTCATAGCCCGAAACACGCCTCTCCGAGATTAAATACTTTCCGCCAGAGTAGGTGCTAGGAAAAACAATTTCTCCCTGCCCATAAAGTGGTTGGAGTCGAATTCTCAAGCGTACGCCAGCTGCCTTTTGGACAATTTCAAGAAGTTTTTCGGTCGTCATATTATGTTTTTTGGATGGGAGTTTGGATGGTTTTCTAAGCAAAGAGCCATTGGCCCATCCCCCCTGAATCTTTACGATCCTATCTGGAGGGGGTGGACAAATATGGGGGTACCCTTGGAGGGAAATAAGTATTTTGGAGACTTTTTGCGCTCAACAACCCACGCAAAAGAACCTGTGACGTGAGTTCTAAATTCACAACAATCAAAATTCAATAGCGACTACACGGGATTTTTTTAGCGGCAGGCGAATTCACCCTAGAGCAGCATGAGCAACATATTACACATCAAAAATATAGCGCGAATTAGCCTGAGAACTTCTATCAACGCTAATAGTTCTAAAAAACAGGCAACGAGCTTTTTACCCAGCCTTTGCTCCGAAATCTTTATTTAAAAATTGGGGGCTTCCTCCGCTTGTATGAGCCCCCATCAACAGTGTAGTTCTCACGATGTTCACAGTTCGCGGACTGCTCGACCAACAACGAGGATTTGATTCGAAACAGATACCCCCCTCGCAAAATCTGCAGCAAAAGCCGGTATGATCTCATGAGGCGCGAGTTTCGCTGTTGAAACCCGCAATTTTCCTCAAAAAGGAGGTGAAAAATCATGTCACTACCCGTGAAAGCGCTTGTTAGCGCCTTGCTTGCCGTTGCCGCCACGATTGCTGAAGAGACGATCAAGGAGACAAAGGGCAAACGATAGCGCCTGCAAAGGAGACCGGTCTCCCATTTCACAAGTGCGGCAGTGGTTGATTAACACCCTCACACAAACCGCGTCCACCAGCGACTGGCCCGTCCAAATCCGGCGGGCCTTTTTGCTGCCTGGACACCACAGAAACAAGACACATATGGCAGTCAAATTGGTCGCAAACTACAGCAAACGACTCGGACTTCCCGGGTACAGCAGTCATCAGTTCAGCGTCACCGTCGAAAGCGAACTCCACAACACCGACAATGTGAGCATTGAAGCCGCACGGCTTTATAAAACGCTCCAGATCGCAGTAGACACGGAGATTCAGAGCACAGGCTTTGTTCCGGATGAGGCGTACGGGATCACCCCAATCGCACCTACGGCACCAAAGCTGACAGTCACAAGGCGTGATGAACCCGAGCGACCTTGGCGTGCAAGTGACAAGCAGCGGGAGTTGATCCTAAAGCTCGTGCATGACAGCGCGGTCGATATGGCAACAGTTGAAGAACTCGCCTTGGAAATGTTCGACACTGGGGATCTTCCCAGCCTCAACAAAATCCAAGCAAGCGGGCTCATCGACGAACTGCTCACCCGCTACGGTAAGAAGAACCGACGCGAGACAGCTCCAACTCCAGCATGGAAAGCGAGGACAAGATGATTGCGATCAACGGTGAGATCCCCTCAGCAATCAATCGCGTTCACGACGTACTACGTGAACCAGTGAGCGCGAGCAGGCTCAACGCGTTTCACAGTTGCAGGCTGAAGTTCTACTTCCGCTACATCCTAAAGCTGCGAAAGTCCGTGGGCGCGGCATTGCACGTTGGTAAAAGTGTCCACGCCGCTCTTCAGGAATGGAGTAAGCGGCGCTGGCACTCTAAGCCATCAGAGAGCGAGGACCTTCGAGACGGGTTCAACAATCATTGGATTTCCCTGCAAGCAGAGGATCCAGTCGACTTTGAACCCGGCGAAGAAAGTGTTGAGCAATCCAAGGCTTGGGGGCTTGTGGAAATGTACCTGCGTGACACTCCGATTCCAGCTGCTGAAAAGCCGGTGGCGGTTGAAGTGGCGGTGGACAGAGATCTAGCTGTGCACGGGCTCCCTGTATTGCGCGGTGTGATTGACCTCATTCGGCCAGGTGGAATTCGGCCAGGTGGAAAAATCGTGGATTTTAAAACCACAGCCGTTACCCCAAATGAGCCACAAGCGGAGCATCGCAACCAACTCCAGCTCACAGCCTACGGTCTCCTTTATCGGGAGGCCACTGGTGAAAAAGAGTCAGGGTTCGAGCTGCATCACTTGGTGAAAACCAAAGCGCCAAAGCTTGTAATTACCACGCACGATCCGGTGGATGGGAAGCAGGAAAGCAAACTGTTTCGCAGCATCGAGTCGTATGTCGACGGGGTCCAGAGAGAGGACTGGGTCGCTAGTCCCGGCTTGCAATGCGTCGCCTGTGAATTCTTCAACGAATGCAAAGGGGGTGCGATGTGAGTCGGCTGACGTTATTTCCCAGAACTCACTTCTGCGCCGAGTGCGGAAAGCCGTTGGATTTCACGAGCAGGTGGAATCCGTTCGGTGAAAAGGTCCGCTGCACCAGCTGCAGTGAAAACTGGGGCGAAGTAATTGGGGGTTGCTGAAAAGAAAAAGTCTATGCCACCGATTCTTGGAAGGCGTGGAGTAAAGCCCTCGATGCTTTTTCTCTGTTGTGACTGCGGAGATGTCACAACGGGTGAAGAGGTAATCCAGGGGGCCTATGTCCACGTCGTAAAACGCAATGTTCACGATCTTGGGAATTCCGTCTGGCGGTGCGAGTGCTGCCAGGAGGATCTCGAAGACCGGGAACGAAACTAACCCACAACAATCAACCAATTTGCAGAAGGGCTGGAGGCACAACGCTTCCGGCCTTTCTGCGTTTTAACCCAAACCAAAATAACAAGATGAACACAATAATTGAAGGGCCAGTGAGCGCCCAGAAGCCACCGAAAGGAATGCTGCTTCACTGCGGCGCTGAGTTAGTCAGCCGGAAGCAACTGTGGGAAGTACCCACGCCGAGAAACACTGAAACATGGTACCCGCTGGCTCACAGCAAAGTGCTCAACGAAGTCCACGATCAGCTCGACAGTTGCGGGTTCATTGTGACGGAAGAAGCGCATGCACTGAGTCACGATGGTCAACGCTATTTCGGTGTGTTGAACATCACGTTGCCCGGACGCGGTATCTTTGAATGGAGCTGGGCCGTAGGAATACGGAACAGCCATGACAAGACGTTCCCAGCAGGGTTGGTGGCAGGCACTAAAGTATTCTGCTGTGATAATTTGTGCTTCAGTGGCGAGGTTCAAATCGCGAGGAAACACACCCGCTTTGCTGAGCGTGATCTGCGTCATTTGACAGCACGAGCCGTAGGTCTGCTTGGGAATAAACTCGAGAGCCTTGACCAGCGGATTCTTTGCTACAATGAAACACGTATAGACGATCAGCGTGCTCACGACATCGTCATCAAAGCCTTGGATGCCGGTGCGATCACCACGACCCAAGTTCCTGATGTTCTCCACGAATGGCGTGAACCGAGTCACCCTGAGTTTCTGCCACGTACCGCTTGGAGCTTGTTCAACGCCGTGACAGAGGTCCACAAACGAGTGAATCCCCACACTGCCTGCAAGCGCGGAGAGGCCTTGTACGGGCTCTTCGACGCCGAGGCAGGGGTGCACGGCAGGAACTGAGGATTGCGGGCGTACGAGCATCTGGAGACGTCCAGAATGCGAGTCAGGGATGCTGTGGTGTCCTTGGCGGAAAGAGGTCCCGGCGTGGATCTCTTTTTTAGCTGTTAGCTGATGGAAAGAGGGCTAGGGACGTTTCGCAGCGAGAATGCTCCATTGCCCAAATTGACGCTCAAACTGAGGCTCGGAACTGGTGCGCAAGTTAAACGGGACGAGATTTGAACCAAAGCCGGTCTTTTGCCGGAAACCAAAGCCAAACTCACACATAACGGCCGGATTTCGCCGGAAGCCCCTCAAGGAATCGGTCAGAAGCAATTCTCGATTATCGCTAAGCGCCCAGTCTGAAGAAATCGTGCCGGGGGGTGAAAAGCAAATTCTATCCTATGAACAAACCATCCAAGTACGAGAAGCATGCCCTTTGCGAGATTCACGCATGGAAGGGCAGTGTAAACTTTTGTCTGTAAAAGCTGCGCAACTGAAATCTGCCGCTCAGGCAGAATGATGGAGCGTAGCGGAATCGTCTGCCTGAGCGGCGGCGCCCTCCCTCTCTAGGGTTGTAGTGTCCGCCCAAGACTGGAAGCTGAAGGTGCGAACCAAAACAGCACCAGCCATGGACGAACACAACATACCTACCACCTCTGAGGATCTCATCAACATGCTTCTCTCCGAGGGACTCGGCGAAGGACTCCCAAAAGTTGCCGAGATCATCCTAAACGCCGCCATGCTCATTGAACGGACCAGACATATTGGCGCAGCTCCTTATCAGCGTGTGGAGCATCGTAACGGCCACTCAAACGGCTTTAAGCCTCGCTCCTTCCATACTGCCTTGGGGGAGCTTAGTCTTGCCATTCCTCAGGTCAGAGGCAGCGACTCGCCGTTTAAAACCTCGCTCTTGGAGAAAGGGTCCCGTAGTGATCGCGCCTTAAAAGCAGCCATCGCAACTATCTACATCCAGGGGATAAGTACCCGTCGCGTCACCAAGGTCATGGAGGAACTCTGCGGCTTTGAGGTTTCTTCCACCCAAGTCTCCAACCTTTGCGCCGCACTTGACCCTGAGTTTGAGAAATGGCGCAAACGGCCGCTTCCGGATATTTCTCATCTCTTCATTGACGCCACCTATCACACTGTCCGAATCAATGGCAGCGTCCGAGACTGCGCCACTCTGATTGCCATCGGTATCCGCAGGGATAACGGCAAACGTTCCATTTTAGGCGTTTCCTGCGCCCTCTCAGAGGCCGAAGTGCATTGGCGCAGTTTCCTGAGCGATCTCAAAGAACGGGGCATCGGACTTCCTGACAGCATCACCTCCGACGCGCACGAGGGATTGCGCGCAGCCCTACGGGCCACTTTCAATTCCTGTCCCTGGTTACGCTGTCAGTTCCATCTTCAGCAAAACGCACAAGCTTACGTCCCCACGAAGGACCTTAAACAAACAGTCGCCTCTGAAATCAGTCGCATATTCGACGCCGAAGACCGCGCTGAGGCCGATGCCAAGCTTTCCAAATTCGTCAAAACTTACGAAAAAAGCGCTCCCCAACTGGCATCATGGGCGGAGCGGAATATCCCAGAAGGACTCAGCGTATTTAATTTCCCAAAAACCGACCGAAAACGCCTCCGCACTTCAAATATGTGCGAGACTCTAAACTCCCAGATCAAGCGGCGCACCCGAGTAGTCGGGCTCTTTCCAAGCGAATCTTCGCTGCTGCGTCTGGTGACCGGCGTTCTTATGGAAATTTCGGATGAATGGGAAACTGGTAAAATTTACCTCCGGCCAAACGGCCAAAAATCATCCCAATAAACCAACCCAATCCTTCACGCTTTCAATCTACTGACAGACGCTTTTACAGAAAAAAACTTGCGCGGCCCATGGAAGAACCCAGAAATTGGGTGGTTCGGCCAAGCGATGAAGGTGCTGAATTGGCCACTCGATAAAGCTGGTGACCTTGTTTTCGCGACTCCTGGCGTTGGAGACGTCATCCGAAGTTCAGTTCAGGGAGTTACCAGCGTATGTAATGACATCGCGCATTGGAGTGTCCGTCCTGAAGCAATCTATTCGGAGTTTCGTGGTGACGGCCATACGGCCATAACTAAGCCAGCAGACATCTTTTCCCTCGACCTCGAACACATCGACAGAGTGGTTGGCTGGCTTTCTGCAAAGTATAAAGGTATTGCTCTCGCCGAGGGTGCCGGAGCGGGCCTTCTTGGCCTTCCTGGCATTCCGGCGGACATTGTCGCATTACTTTCACTTACCCTGCGAGCCATCGGTGAGTACGCAACTTACTATGGATTTGATATTTCTTTACAACAGGAACGCCTTTTCGCCATGAACGTTCTTGGCCTTGCCTCGTCTCCAACCGATTCATCTAAGGCACTTGCGATGGCACAGTTGGTTCGAATCGCACAAGACGTAGCTCAGAAACAGACCTGGCAGCAAATTGAGCAGCACGCTTTTGTCCAAGTCATCCAGCAAATATCAAAGGCAGTTGGCATCCGGCTCACAAAAGCCAAACTTGCTCAAGTTATCCCTGTCGCCGGCGCCGCTATTGGTGGTGGGTTTAACGCATACTTCATATCCAAGGTTTGTGATGCCGCTTTCTACCTCTACCGAGAGCGATTTCTTGCGAATAAATATGGGGCTGACGTTATCGAAATAACCGTTGAGCCGGCGAAGCATATTGACCCTCACTACCCAGAGGAGTACGCATCTATTCCTTAAGAATGTCGCCAGGCAATGTGCTTCAGCGAAAGCTTTTGGCTTTTGTTGATAGAGAAGCGGGGATGGTCGCTCTTTGGTGGCTGTTAGGAGACGAGTTCTTCTTCGAAGCCTCCGACTTTTAGGAAGCTTGGGAGTTGTTTGAGGACCCAGCTGGTGGTGGTGTGTTGTGCATCTTTCGAATTGCAACTGCCAGACTGCTCGTTTAACGCTCCAGCGTCCAGGCTGAAGAAATCGTGCCGGGGGGCAAAAAGCAAATGCCTATCCTTTCCTTTCCTTTCGCTGCTACACAGCCCACAAGAGGCTTACACGCACTCCTCTCCGATATGGATCACCGGTTGAGATAAACTTCTAGCCAACCCCAATCCGATCTTTGTCGCCCGTGACCTATTGTGCCGGCACAGACTGAAGAAGTTTCAGTGAGATTTGCATCGCGTCATGCGCCTTCACCAGCATTTGTGCGCCTGTTTCAGAAAGAATCTTCGCGCGGGTGAGGGCTACTGTGGCTTGGGCAACGTCAACGTCCGCAATTCTGCTGCGGGCCTGTTCAAGGTTCACGTGAGCTGTGCGTGCAGCCGTGGCTGCGATACCAATAGCCATGGACTCTGCTCCGCAGCGCGCACGGTAATGGGCCACCCACTCAAGTGTGCGGGTTAATCCTGATAGGGGAATTTTGGTAAAGTCGTTTTCCTTTTCCAGAAGGTATCCCTTGATGCCTTTGGAGGCAGGATCACCAGTTGAGTCAGCCCATTCTCCGAAAGGACCTGAGATGTACCCAACATCCTCGTTCAAGACAGACGACGCAACATTGTCTGGTTGAGTGGCGTGGCGCTCCAATCCTTTGCCGAAGATATTCCAATCCATATTAGGATCAGTTCCGATCGCTCCCGCAGCGGGGGGAGTGTCAGCAATCCAATGCCATCCTTGATCAACATTTGAAGGAGTTTCAACGGCCCCCAAGTTTTGATATGCGCCAAGCCACAACATTTCTTTCGCTGGAACAGCAGAGAGTTGCTTGAAGGCGTCGGCGTATTCGGCTGCAGTTGTGAATGTTGCTAAATGCGGATCCGTTGCTCCAACAGGAAGATCGTTGGGTCCCGTACCGACGGTAGCGCCGTATGCTGCAGTCTTCGCATCATCCCACGAAAGCGGCACCCCACGCACTGCTTGGTAAACCTTTTTTCCCGCCAACGTATACGCCAACACGTATCCAGTGACTTCATTTGTGGTATTCGCCTTAACCTCATCCCCCATGTGTCCCGGTGTCACGCAGCCAGGATTGTTTTGTCCCCAAACCAAAGCGTCGGCTGAAGCCCCCACGCCGGACGATCCACCATTATCTGGTTGTCCAGCCTGCCAGAATTTGTACGCGTAAGGCTCGGATGTGTTCCAGTTCCAACCACCGTCAGGCTCAGGACCACCAAATTGTCGGAGCCCGATCCAGAGGGGATCCTTAGTCAAGTCAGGCAACCCCAACTGCCAGATAATCTCCTTCCATTCCTCCGCAGACGTTATGGTGGCCAGATAGCCTCCGAGCTTAGCAGCATCCGACTCGGCGTCGTCATAGAACTTCGCCCCGCTGATAATTTTGTAAATATGCTCCCCAAAAACATCCAGAAGCGACGGCTCCTTGAGCGGCGGCAGCACAAGCTCGATTGTCTGCCCCCCCTCCTGCCTCGACTGGCAGTAAAGAAACTGCTCCTTGTCGGTGTCAGAGAAAAGCGGGATTCCATTGAACTTCCGCTGGCCTATCTCTCGTATCTCGGAAGCCAGTTCCCAATATTCGGTAGCGTAGTTGGCTACGTCTGCGGGACTCTTCGAGACATCTTGCGAGAGGACCTTGAGCTCGCTCATCCGGGTCACCAAGTCCCCCACCGATTTCAGAGCGTCGTCCTGTACCCGCACGAAGGAGTCCGCGTTCAGGAGGTTGGTCTCGATGGCGCCGAGCCGCTTTAATGTAGCCTCTAGCTTTGCAGCTACCGCAGCACCCCCCGCGTCATCTACAGGAGCAGTAATTCTCTGGCCGCTTGAGAGCTTTCCGAGAGACTTCTCAACGGAGCTATTTGCGGCACTAAGATTTCTTTCTGTTGCCGATGTCAAGTTTGCGCCTGAGAGAACAATGGCCATAATTGATAGTTTGGCCAGTATGTCTCGAGAAGCGCAATAAAGTTCTGAAGTTAGATTTGCTCATTTCGCACTCGGGCTATTTTGGAAGGGGGGAGTCATTTCATTGATACCCCTCGAGCTTTATTCGTTTGTTTTTCCCGCTCAGTCGTCGTCCCGGCCGGCAGGGCCGGTGAAGACGAAGGCCGCGCGGATTGGCGCGGGCATCTTGCTGGAGGGGCCCCGGACGCTGCGCCAGATGATCTCGTTGAGTACCAGGTCGTCAGCCGCGTCTTCCCTGCGGAAGTTCAATTTGCGCGATTTTGACGCGCCCCACGCCAGTTTGGTATTCAGCGCGTTTAGGTCGGTCTCGGGTATGACGGCGTTGTATGGCTTTGCGTCCGCGTCAGGGTGGAAGCAGCGGTACATCGGGGTGGCGGCGGCATCAAACTGCGACATGGGCCGCATTCCGAGGATGAGTTCCATCGTGCGAAGCATCGAACTCGTCGAATACATGGTCGAATCCACGCCAACCTTTCTCGAATACGGGCTGATAGCGAGCGCGACAGTCCGGTGAGCGTCGATGTGGTCGGGGCCGTTTTGTGCATCATCTTCCACGACGAAAATCGCGGTCGAGGACCAGAACTTGGACTTGGAAACGGCTTCGACCAGTCTTCCCAGCGCGAGGTCGTTGTCCGCCATGCAGGCGGTGGGCGTCCATTTTCCGGGGGCGGTGCCGGAGGTGTGGTCCTGTGGCAGGCGCACGATCTGGAGCCGCGGCATCTCCCCCTCCTTCTCAAAGCGGCGCAGTTCGCTGATAAATCGTTCAGCCCGCTTCACATCGGGGTAGTCCATGTCGAAGCTCCGGAAGAGCGGGTCAAACCGGCCCTCGAGGGACTTGAGGCGGGTCTTGCAGGGGTCCTCCGGCCTTTTGCCGTTTTGCACAAACTCTCCGTAGCTCCGGAAGCTGACGCCCGCGGCAAGGGCGCTATCCCAGAGGTAGCCGCCGGCAGGGGTGGCGATGGGAAAGTGGCCTTCGCTCGGGTAGGCGAACTTCTTGGATTTGTTGTGGCCGTAGCTGAGCGGCCAGAACTTCTCGACGTAGTCGGTCGCGTAGGCGGCCATGCTCCATTCGTGGCCGTCGGCGCTGACTTCGCTTTCGACATAAAAGTTGTCGAGCAGCACGAACTCGCGGGCGAGCTTTAACGCTCCCGCGTCCAGGCTGAAGAAATCGTGCCGGGGGGCAAAAAGCAAATGCCTATCCTTCTTTGCCTGTCGTGGGCTGGATGGAGTTGCGAAATTACGTCCGGGGCGTCCGCAGCTGGCGTGGGCATCCCGACACTCGCTTGGTGCAGGTGGAAGCGTTCAGGGCTTTCTGGAAGGGGTCTGAACGGTAAAGCGGCATGGGTTCGGTTGGCCGGCCAAATTTGGCACCTTTG
>CANJPY010000005.1 GCA_947476255.1 Chthoniobacteraceae bacterium
GAGAACAGCCTCCGAGAGCCGGATGCGGGAAATCCGCCCGTCCGGTTCGATGAGGGGGAGAGGAGGACAAGGAGTGGTTGTGGCCGCAAACCATCCTCGTCTCCCTACTCTATTAAATGGCTGAGAACCCTCCGGGTTCAGGGGGCTTCAATCTTATGGGGGAAAAGGACCAGTTTTCTTCAAGATTTGGTATGACTCTCAAAAGAGGAGCTTCTGCGCGCGCGTGTTGCCGGCCTGCGCGTGAAGGCTGGCGGAACCACGTTCCGTGAGCGGTGCCTGCAAACGAAGGCTCGCGTTGGCCGCTACTTTGCGGGCAACGGCGTCACCTTGAGGTTGCGGATCGCAACCGGGCCGTGATCCCCCTGAATGCGGATGGGCCCCGTGGGTTTTTCCACGTTCCCGCCGCCGCGCGTGGGACCTGTCACCTCGACGTTTTCGTGGATGACTGTCCCGTTGTGGACCACTTTGACGAACTTCGCGTTCGCTGTTTTTTTGCCGGCTGCGTCAAATTTTGGAGCGGTGAAGGTGATGTCAAAGCTCTGCCATTCTCCGGGTGGTTTGCTGGCGTTTGCAGACGCCGGAGTACCTTCGAAGCCCTTGTTGGTGGCATCGTCCCAGCGTTCGTAGATCGCCCCGTTGTCATGCACCCCCACGGTGGCCTTGCCGTAACTGTCGAGGATTTGGACTTCGTAACGGCCCTGAACGTAAATGCCGGAGTTGGAGTTTTTGGCGACGCAGAATTCCAAGTGAATCTGGGAGTCACCAAATTCAGCTTCTGTTTTAAAGTCCACTGTTTTGGTGGAGAGAGTGTTGAGCAGGACGCCTTCCCCCGGGGTGGAAACAAACGCTTTCGGGTTTGCGGGATCAATCGACACGGCCGAAACCACAGACCACGTGCCCGTGGGTTGCTGGGCACCGCTCAGGTCCTTTCCACTAAAGGAGAACCCATTTTTGGGATCTGCAGGGTCTGCGGCAAAGAGGGTTGAGGAAATCAGGAGAAGGGCCGGAAGGACGGGGAGTTTCATGGTCGGAGAGGATTGAAAAAGGGAGGAGAGCTTTGAGTAGGAAGAGCGCCACGATAGCGCGATTGGCGGTGGCCGCGGGCCTTGGGATTATGCGGATTTGCTTGGGAGCAGTTCGTCGATGGTGTCGCCGAAGGGGAGGATCGGCATGGGGCGTCCCTGATGGTCGAGGAAGCTGCGCGTCGAGTCGATGCCCAGATGCTGGTAGACGGTGGCCCACAGATCGTTGGGGGTGAGCGGGCGTTCGACCGGGTATTCCCCACGGCTGTTGGTGGCGCCGATGATCTGCCCCGTGCGCATGCCGCCGCCGGCGACGATCATGGACATGGACTTGGGCCAGTGGTCGCGGCCGGGTTGCATGATTTTGCTCGCGGTGCCGACGGCCGAATTGATCTTGGGGGTGCGTCCGAATTCACCGGTGACGACGAGCATGGTGCGGCGGTCCAGGCCGCGTGCGTAGAGGTCTTCGATGAGGGCGGAGACGGCCTGGTCGTAGGCAGGGAAGCGCCAGCGACTGTCGTTGAAGATGTTGCAGTTGACGGCGTGGCTGTCCCAGTTGTAGGAGCAATCGCTTGGAAGAGGTGTGCCTGGGAAGGGGTTTTCCCAGACCATCTCCACAAAGCGGCAGCCTGCCTCCACGAGACGGCGCGCCATGAGTCCGCGCTGGCCGTAGGCATGCATGCCGTAGCGCTCGCGTACGCGGGGAGATTCCAAGGACAGATCGAATGCGTCGCGCACCTTGGAGCTGGTGAGCATCTGGTAGGCGTTCTGATTGAAGCTGTCCATCGCCTGGAGCACGCCGCTTTGGTCCATTTCGCGCCGGAAGGTGTCGAGGCCCCGGCGGAGTGCCATCCGGTCCTCGAGTCGGGTTTCCATCTCGCGGGTAATGCCGAGGTTTTGGACTTTGAAGTTCTTATCGCTGGGATCGCCGGCGACGATGAAAGGGGTGTTGGCGCCGCCGAGATAAGCGGGGCCGTTTGCGAAGGTGTCGAGGCCGTTGCGTCCGGCGTCTGTGCCGAACACCACGGGGGGCATGCCGCCTTTGAACCCGCCGTTTTCAGTGAGGCACTTGAAAACAACACTGGTGATGGCCGGCGCATCGTTGACGGTGCCCACGGGGGTGGCGGGAATGCGTCCCGTGAGAAAGCGTTTATGACCGCCGCCGTGGTCTGCGAATTCGTGGCTGACCGAGCGGATGATGTTGAACTTGTCCGCTATTTTCGCCTGTAGCGGAAGGAGTTCGCAGATTTCAATGCCGGAAACGTTTGTTTTAACGGGACGGAAAATGCCTCGGTATTCCACGGGAGCCTCCGGTTTCATGTCGTACATTTCCATGTGGGGCGGGCCCCCGGGAAGCCAGATGAAAATAACGGAGGTGTCGCTGGGAACGGAGGCCTGTACGGCGGCGGCAGCGGCGGAAGAGGCTGTGGTCGCAGCGACCGCGTTGAGGCGGAGGGAATCTGCGAGGTTCATGCCCAGCATGGAAAGGCCTCCAAATTGCAGAAAGCTGCGGCGTGAAATGGGCCCTGGGCAGAAGTTAGTCTTCATGGTTCAAAGGAGGCGAATCTAGTGTAAATAACTCACCTGAACGCTGAGTCATAGAAAATATCTTTGGCTAATTGGAAGCGTCTTTGGGGGTGGCCGACCATTTGACGAGTGTTTTGCCCTCCCGGTTGAGCATGAGCAGGGTTCCATCAACGTCGCCCACGAGCTGGGTTTGGCCGTCCACGGTGACTGCTGCCGCTGTTAAAAAGCGTGAAATACCCTCGGTTTTCGCCCGGACATCGCCCCCGCCATCCCTCAAAATGCGCAGCACAGGTGAACCACTCGTGGCCATGAGTTCTTCGCCCCGCCCGAGGTAACGGATGAAATTCACCTCTTTCCCAAAGGACGGCGTGGTGGCGAGAACGTCGGAGTTCTGAATGTCCCAAGTCTTGACGGTGTTGTCAGCGCTGGCACTCGCCAGACGGCGGGCGTCATTGCGGAAGGTCACGGACAAAACGTGGCTGCCGTGGGCTTCCAGATTACGGAAGAGCTTGCCTGTGCTTGTTTCCCAGATCCGGACGGCACGGTCAGCCGAACCGCTCGCGAGCAGGCGGCCGTCCCGGGAGAAGTCCAGGGAGAGCACCGCGTCCTTGTGGGGTTTGGAAAGTTCGCGCACAAGCGCCCCCGTTTGAGGGTTCCAGATCTTGATTTCGCCGCTGCGCGAAGGATCGCCGCTTCCCGTGGCAAGCAGCTTGCCGTCGGGGGAAAAGGCGAGCGCATTGACGCGGTTGGTCAACGGGGAGTCGGCCTTGCTGGAGTCGCCCAGGGTGCGCACCAACTCCCAACGGGGGTGCGTATCCGAGCTTTGAAGGGGCGCACCCGTGGTGGCGTTCCACGCGCGGATTTTGCCATCGGTGTGCCGGGTGAAAAGCACGGTCCCATCGGGTTCAAAGGCAAGGCGGTCCACTGCAGGAAGCGCAAAGGCACCCGCAGCTTGTGCGGCTTCCGTCTTTTGTGCTTCGGCTTTGCTCAGGGCTTCTTTCGCGGCTTGGAGACTGGCGGTCTGGGTATCGAGATCCTTTTGAGCACGCACCGCCACTTCGGCGAGGTTGACGGCGTTGATTTCCGCGGTTTTAGCGGAGGAAACGGCCCCCGCGGCCAGGCCCAGAGCTTTCAACGAATCCTCGAAATCCTTTTTGCGGGCCTCCGCGGATTCCTTGGCGGTTTTGAGTTTGGCTTCGCTTGCGGTTTTATCGTCTGCCACCTTTTTAGAGGCGGCGCGAGCCTCCTCGACCATGGGAAGAAGGGCTGTTTTCTCTTCCGCGGAGGCTGCTTTGAGGCGTTCTTCTGCTTTTGTCAGGGCAGCGGTGGTTTCGTCGGTCCGGAGTTTGAGGGCGTCGAGGGCGCGCGTTTCCGCCATGACCGCATCTTCGGCAGTCTCGCGCAGTCGCAGTTGCGCTTCCCGCTTGGCGAGCGCCTCGGTTTCCGCCTTTTCCATTTCAGCGCGTTTGGGCAGGAGAGTTTTGTGTTCCTTGTCGGCCTTTTCGAGCTCTGTCTTGGTTTTGGTGACGAGATCGCGCGTGGTGTTGGTCTGCTTCTCCAGAAACTCGACCTCGAACTTTGCGCCCGCAAGCGCAAGGTCTGCGTTTGCAAGGGAGGCTTGCAGAGTCCAATCGCCGGAGAGTTTGAGGATGTCTTCTTTCTTGGCTGTTTTGCGGATCACAGGTGCCTGCTCCGCGAGCGCCTCGGCTTCAAGGGTTCCGTCCGGGCTTACGGCCTTGGTGGTGGCGGATTCCGGCAGGGTTGAGAGCGGGCTGAGGGCCTTTTTCCAGAGTTTGACTTCGCCACGGTTGCCCGTGGCGAGGAGCGAACCATCTGGGCTGAAGACGAGGGCCGTGACGAGGTCCGGGTGCGCCTCAAAGCGGAACACTTCGCGTTGGAGCGCAAGGCTGTACAAGGTGACATGCGAGCCGCGACCGGCGGCGGCAAACTGGCCGTCCGGACTCGCGGCCAGGGCGCTCACCCCTGCGACGCGGGGAGGCATTCCTTTCCAGGCCACTGCTTGGCGTGGTTTCGGTTTGCCCAGGGCGCCTTCGTCGATCCAGCGGCGGAAGACTTCGAGCTGCTCGGCGGTGAGCTTTGGAGCCTTGGCCTTGTTGGCTTCCGGCGGCATGAAGGGCTTTTTCTTCCGCGCAGCCGTCTCGTAAAGGAGGCTTTCGAGGGCGTGTTTGGGGCGGATGGCCGGGCCGTTGTCGCCGCCCTCCAGCATGGCCTGGGGGCTTTCCAAGATAAGGCCGCCTTCGGACTTGGTGGCGTTGTGGCAGGGCAGGCAGCTTCTTTCCAGAATGGGTTGGACGTCCGTGGCGAAGTTGAGCGGCGCGGAGTTGAGCGGCGCTGCGGCGGACTGCGCCTGCCACAGGCACGAGGAAACGAGGCTGCAGACAAAGAGGCGTTTCATTTCTTGGGGGCCTCCTTGATCGTGAGGTGCACTGGAGTGGAGCACAGCACAAGCGTGACATCCAGGGGTTTTCCGTTGACGTCCCGCTTTACCTTTTGCTCGCCTCTAAACCAGAGGTTGTAGTCGCCGGGTACCAATTTCAGCGGTGCGAGGTCGAGTTCGTATTCGGCTTTGCCTTCTTTAATTGGAATATCAATCCCCTTCGCTTTGTCGAGGTTAGCGACGCCCAGGGGTTTCACGGCCGAGATCGCAACGTCTGTCGCCGGTCCCTCGCGCAGGAGGGTGAGCTTTACTTTCTCGGAGGCAAGAGCCTGAACGGCTGCGGGCTCTGACTTGAGGCCGTTGGGATACGGGGTGCCTTCGACAATGGAGACGGTGATTTCGTCGACGATTCTGGACCGTGGCGGTTCCACAAACTCCGACACCGTACTCTCCCAAAGCGGCGAGCACATGCGCGCGGGGTGCGCGCGGTTTTGACCGTTTATGAGCGCCTCGCCCACCACCTTGATGGCACCGGTCCAGGCTTTGACCTCGGAGGAGGCCCGCAGCAGAAGGATGCCTTCGGTTTGATTGGTGCCGAGGAAACACGGTTCGGCAGTGACGCCCGGAGGCAGTTCTTTGGCAGTGAGACCGATGATTCCCTCAAAGCCGTCTCTGCGCACTGCGAGGACGCGCAGCGGAAGCACCTGGCCGGGGCGCAAATTGGCGGCGCGCACTGCGATGAGCGGGCCGTTGGAGTTTTTGAAGGCTTTGTTCGGGGTGGGCGGCGTGACGGAGCAAAGCAACGCGAAGTCCGGGGACGGTTTGCGGATGCTCAGCGAATAACGGCGTGTATGGTCAGGCGTGGTCGTGTTGTTGAGATCACGCAAGGTGACCTTGTAGTTGCCGTCTTCCTTTGCCTCAAAACGGCCGATGGGGTCGAAGTGTTGTCCGTCAAAATCGGGGTCGCCCGGGAACCACGGGGAGTCTTCGAACACAACGGCGTCCGCCGGGTTGGGGGCGGTGCCTTTGGGGGCGTCCAAACGTTCCACAACAAGACGCGGGTTGGTGGGCAACCCAAGTCTGTTTGAGGTCACCTCCATCCACCAAACGTCGCCTTTTTTGGCTGTAAACTGAAAGGCGTCCGCGTCGCGGGCAGGGTAGAACTCGCCCTGAATCTCTGCCGGGAGTGAAATCGCCGCGGGGTGCGCGGGATCGTTTGGTTCGGTTTCCTTTGGAGCTCCGGCGGGTGGAGGCCAGAAAACGAGGGGCGTTTCTGGCGCATTGGCGGGCAGTTGCGCCGGCGCCCCTACATAGAGGCGGTAGAAATGTTCTGCGCCCCCGTTACTGATAAAGTCGCCGAGCGAGAGCCAGAGCTTGCCATCAGCGGTGGGGGTCCAGCGCAGGGGGCGGTTGCGGGAGCGTGCGAGTTCGTGGCCGTCGGCGTCGAACAGCCCGAGCCGTGGCTCCATGCGGGAATCCAGAACGGCGGCATGGCACTCAAAGACGATTTCAGCGCCGCGCCGGGCATCGATTGAGAACCACTGGACTTGCTGTTTCACCGCAGTCCCGCGCACAACGCACGGGAGCGCGAGAGCCTGCGCATCCTCGCGTGTCAGAGCCTTGGCTGAACCTTCGACCTCGGGAAGGGGGCTGACTTCAAAACGCCTTGGATTTGAGACGCCGCTTTTGTTGAGAATGCGGGCGTCGTAGCGGCCCGGTGGCACGGTGGCGGCGATCGTGACCTCAAACTTTTTGGGATCCTTGGCGGCGGGAGTCGCAGAAATTCCAGGGTGGGAGAATTTCAGGGCGGACTGCTCGAGTTCGACGCCCGAGACTTCCAAGTGGATGGTTTCCCCCTGACGCCCCCCGGGAGGCGAAAGCACGGTTAAACGCGGTTCGGGAATTTGTGCAAAGAGGGAGCCCAAGGGAAGAGCGGCCATCCCAAGGAGCAGCCGCGCTCCCCAGTGGGAGGACGAGTCGAGGGCTGCGTGACGTTGAACGGCGGGTTCTTTGCGGAGACCCCGAGCGGTTTGAAGAGCCATTGAAGGAGGGGCTTAATGGTTGAGCAAGAATTCGCCCCCGCCAATCAGGGCCCACAAGATGTCTTCCCAAGCCTGCTGGGGTGCCGCTGTTTTCTCCAAATGTGCCTTGGCCGTTTGAGTTTCTTGGGGAGAAGGGAGGCGCGAGAAGGCGCTCAAATAAAGCTCTTCCATTTTTTGTTCAGGAGTCCGTTTGGTGTCCGTGGCGAAGCGTCTGGAAAGGCCGAGGCTTGAGCCAAGTTTTTCCTGGATTTGTCCCGAGGTGGCAAGAAGCAGGCTTTGGCCGAGGCTGGCGTTGATTTGCCGCTCGCACGTGCACGCCGTCGAAGAATCGGGGCGCCCGAATTCGCGGAGGATGCCTCCCGTGTTGTAGGAGTTGTCAGGGAGCTGGATGGCGCGGGTTTTGGCCGGTTGATTGGCCCAGTTATCCGTGGTGCCTGCCACGGAATTCACCGCGTCCAGCAGTTGCTCCGCGGACAGGCGCCGTGCGTAGTAACGCGAAAAATACTGGCCGTCCTCCGCGTTATGCGCGTTGGGGGCGGAGTCGAGTTGGTAGGCGCTGGAATTCGCCAGAACGCGGAGCAAATGTTTGAGGTCGTATCCGCTTTGGATGAAGTCCGCGGCGAGCGCGTTCAGCAGTTCAGGGTGCGAGGGCGGGTTGGTCTCCCGAATATCGTCTTCGGGGTCGACGAGGCCGCGGTTAAAGAGGATTTTCCAGTAACGGTTGACGAGCGCTTTGGCGAAGAAAGGGTTGGATTTGTCGACAAGCCAGTCGGCCAGGGCGGTGCGGGCATCATCGTCGGGAGAAAGCGCCGGGGCGGGGGAACCGATGGCGGCTGGCGCCAGTTTCTCGCCCGTTTTTTTATGAGTGGCCTCGGGGGCAACGCGTTTGAGGGCCACGACGAATTCGGCCATGCGGCTGGGAGACACGATCCGGTTGACCTGTGAAAAGTAAGCACCCAGCGAGTAATAGTCGCGCTGGCTCCATTGCTCGTAGGGATGGTGGTGGCACTGGGCGCATTGAATGCGCACGCCGAGGAAGAGTTGCGCGGTGTCTTCGGTTTGTTGGATGGGAGTGGCGACCTGCCGGTACCACGTGACGGCCGGCGAATCCGAGGACTGCCCGGTGGCGGTGAGGATCTCCCGGACAAACTTGTCGTAGGGTTTGTTGTGGTAAAGGGTTTCACGAATCCAACCGTGGAAGGCGAAGTTGCCGTGAATGTGCGACGGATCACGGGTGTCCTGGACGTCACCTCGGCGGTTGCGCAGAAGGGAACTCCAGTAGTTGGCGAAAGTGTCCGCGTACTCGGGACTGCTGAGAAGGGAGTCGATTTTTTTGGAACGTTTGTCGGGGGCGGCATCGGCGAGGAAAGCGCGTGCTTCTTCCGGTGCGGGGAGCCGGCCCGTGAGGTCCAGGCTGGCCCGGCGCAGGAAGGTGGCGTCATTACAGAGGTTGGAGGGCGGAATGCCGACCTCCTTGAGGCGCGCGAAAATAGCCTTGTCGATGAAGCCGCGTTCTGGCGGCAGGTTGGTGACGGCGGCCCCGAGGGGAAGGGTGGCGCGGAAAATGGACACTTTGTCCTGATAGCGTGCCATGACGGTGACGCTGCCCGGGCGGGTGCCCATGGTCAGGGTGCCAGTGTGTTCGTCCACAATCGCCATGCCCTTGGGGTTGGTTTCCAAGGAGGCATAGTGGGTCACGTCCTCGGTGCGCCCGTCGGAAAAAGTGGCTTGGACCGTCAGTTTTTGGGATTCCCCGACCTTCAGGAGGCGCGCTTCGGGCAGCACTTTGACTCCCAGAAGTTTGGGGCGCGCCGGGTCTTCGATATCGTTGGGCATGCCCTGGGCGATCCAGCGTCTCAGGGTTTCGTACGCAGGCGCGCCCGGCTCGAGTTGTTTCCCGCCCCCGTGCGGGACGACGGCTGCGCCTTTGGTGAGGAGCAGACTTTCCTGCGGAGCCGACGGAGTGAGGCGGCGGCCGCGTTGTTCGTAAACGAGGTGTTCAAAGTCTTCGTCGGGTTCAAAGCCGAAGAGGGAGAGTTTGAAGCCGTTTTGACCCGTGGCCTTGCCGTGGCAGGTGCCGCCATTACACCCTTGTTTGGTGAGGACCGGGACGACTTCGTTGACGAAACTGACGGTGGTTTCCTGCAGTTTTGTGGAGGAACCGGCGGTGGTTGGTGTGGTGGCGGCGTGTGCCACGCCAGCGGCGGGCCCCACCGGGAGGAGAAACGTCAGCGCCGACAGAATGAAGGAGAGATGCCGTCGTTTCAGGAAGCAGGTTGGGGGAAATTGGGGGAGTTTCATGCGATGCGGGCCGGCGTGGGGCGTTAACCTTCGGGGGCAACACATGAATTTAGGGGCCCAATGTGTCCGAGAGGAGACATTTTTTGGGCGGGCTTTTCTTATCCCATTTCGTTTAACTTTATAGACGATTAAAAGACCTCAGCATCTGGGACCGCGGTCCCAGGAGAGAAAGACCAGTTTTCTTCAAGATGTGGTATTAGTTCTCGCTCTTTTTTGCTGTAGGCGTCAGGACCTGAAACCAGACGTCCGCCATTTTCTTCATCCCAGCTTCGCTCGGGTGCACGCCATCGGGCAACAGATCCTCCGCGGTGAGAGCGGCGTGCATATCGACAAAGGTGATGCTCTTGCCCGCCGCCTTCTGGGCCGCGACAATCGCGGGCAGGGAGGCATTGTAGGCGTCCACTTTCTCCCAGCCTGCGCGCGGGGCCTTCTGCGGCAAAATGCTGGCGACGAAAAGATGGGCGGTGCTGTTCTCGCCGATCGTACGGATGAGCTGGTCGCGCGCTGGCGCGTCGAAGCCGTTGGCGCCGGACATCAGCAGAATCGCGTCGGGTTGGTGGCGCTTGAGCACGTCCACGATTCCGGGAACCTCGACTTGAGAGACGCCGAGAACAGCGAGGACATCGGGCGGCGTCGGTACCTTGCCCCCCTTGAGGATCCCCGTGTTTCCGAAACCGGCGAGCCCGTGGTGGTCGGGATCAAACGCCGGATCGAGGGACCCTTCCTTGCCGAAGGCGGCGTAGTTGAGGTCGCCGACAAAATCAAATCCGACGCCCGCATTCCGGAGTTTGTCCTGAAGGACCTTGCGCCATCCTCCTCCCATGGAATGTGGAAGCCCCGTGGCTTTTCCATCTTTCTGCGCGAGATAGGAACCGCGTGTGATGCTGTCGCCCAAGGGCAGGATACGCAGAGGTTTGGAAGCGGATGTCTCCTGCCTTGTGGATGGGGATGTTCCCTCGAAGAAGGCGCGGGGCAGGACATGGTGGTACAGGCTCGTGCCGTTTGACTCCTTGTCCGTCTTGGACTGGCGGATGTGCCGCCAGACCAGGTGCAGTTGGCCCTCAATCCAGCGCACTGCTGGATAATCCACCCACAGCTCCGTGTTGGACGTACGGTAGATGTCCGTGGAGGCCGACCATGTTTTTCCGCCATCGTGGCTGGTGCGGAAGGCGAGGGCAACGCGCTCCCCTCCGTGCCAGCTGGACTCCATCTTGACGTCTGGATTTTGGAGCACTACGAGGATGTCGGTGCCGGGGATGCGGGAGAGGACCGGCGGGGCCACGGGATTGGGAATGGAAGACTGCAAGGGCGTACTCCAGGTCGTGCCGTTGTCCTCGGAGCGCGTTTCCCAGAGCCAGCCCGTCGTGGTCCGGCCGAGCATTAGCAGTTTGCCAGGAGCGGTTTCCACAAGCGACGGTTCCCAAAAGCCCCATTCGTGTTTTTTGTACGGGTTGCCAGCCACATGCAGGACTTCTCCAAGCGGAGAGCGTCTCCACGTTTGCCCGTGGTCGTCGGAGAAAACCGTGTACACGCCGAGCGGTCCGCCCTGCTTCTTCGCGTCGGGCTTCATGTTGCAGTGGAGCAGGGCGATCACGCGACCACTCGCGAGTACGTACAGTTTGTCCCAGGGACCGGTGGTGTACTCGTGGGAGTCGTCGCTGATTTTGAGCGGAGCCGACCACGTCCTGCCCTCGTCGGTGGAGCGCCGGAAGACCTTGAAGGCGTCGCGCCCGTTGGCAAGCGAGGTGTGGGTCAGTCCGAGTTCGCCGTTCCCCAGGCGTGCGAGGGCGACTTGAAACAAGGAACGCTCCGCGTCGTGAAGCACTATCTCTGGCGCACTCCACGTCTTCCCTCCGTCTTGCGAGCGGATCTGCCGGATTTCGCCCCGATCCCAGTCCCCGCTTTTTTCGTGCGCACCGTACATGAGCAGGAGCGAACCGTCGCGCAGTTCGATCAACGACGCCTCTCCGTTGCGGGACGCCTCCTTCGAATGTGCCACAATGACGTGACTTAGGGAGGCGCCTGAGGGCGTTTCGGCTGCGGGCAGCGTGCCAAAAAAGCTGAACAGGAGAGCAAGGAGAAGAGGGGAGACTGATTTCATTTTGAAGCGTTCAGTTTCTGCCAGAGTTGCAGGAGAAAATCCCCCCGTGTCTGCGCTGTGGCAGGGGAGGAAGCGGACTCCGATTTGTGGACGGTTCGGGCGAGGCGCATGGGATCGAGCGTGCCTGCTTGCAGCTCGGCGAATCCATTCAGCCATGTGTTTTTGAGGGCTTCGGTGAGGGCTTCCCCGAGTTTGGCGTCGTAACCCGCGAAGAAGCCCTTCGTGCCGAAATACTGCACCGCGGGAACGCGGGGGTCGTCGCTTGTGACGTCCACGTCGTTGAAGAAGCTGACAACCACTCTGCTCGCAGCGAGTTTTCGGACCAGGATATCGGACTCGATTTCGGCCGGGGCGGTCCGCGCTTTAGCCGCCAGTGCGGCCGCGTAGCCGGCACTCTCGCCGAGCTGCATCCACGTGGGTTCAAGACGGATCGAACCCCAGCCCACGTGCGAAGCGCTGAGGGCCACGGGAACCAGCAGGTTTTTCACTTCGTTTGTGAGCAGGCAGCGATAGGGCACTTGCGCGGGACGGGATTCCTCGCCAAGGAACAGGATCCCGTCTGCGCTGCTTCCGGAAGTCGTACGTGGAAGACAGGCGACAGAGTCCACCGGCCAGTCGGTCATCGCGATGCTATCGTTGTAAACCTGCGTGCGATCAATTCCGTCCGCGAGAACGTTGTCTTGTTCCTTGAATACATAGCGTCCGACGAGACGCCGAGCCTCGCGGACATAGATCTCATAAGGGAGATGGTGGTTGTCCGGAAATTCATCGGCGGCGAGACCGTAGCCGGCAAAGTTCTCCTTCTCCTTTTGAGGAGCCTCGGGATCGTTTTGAAGCCACCAAAGGCGCATCAGCATGGCGTCCAGATACCGGCGCGAGATGGTCTCGCGAGTGGCCCAGTCAGCCTCCGGATAAGCGTTCTGTGGACCGATAAGGCGTCCGCCGTTCCATGCCGCTTTGTTGTTTGGAAGGCTTGGCACGACACTTCCTCCCGCAGCGGCTTTGGCGATTTCGGGATCGTAGTTCGTCGGCTTCTCGACCAGCACCCGGTTCGCGGGGTCTCGGGTCAGGATGAGACGGTAGTTGTAAGCCATGACGGAGCCGTCGGCTTCGCCGCTGTTGGGGCCCTCGAGGATCTCGCCGCTGGAATGAGGGTTGTAGCGGATGTTGAGCCTGCCCTCGTCGGCAACCCGCGGAAATCCCCGCTGCCCCGGCTCCTTGTGGCGCTCCTTGGTGTAAATGACACCCGCGTGTTTCTCGCCGTATTGGGCTGTCGACTCACGACCGACTTGGGTCTTTACACCTGCGGCGGCCATGAGATCGCCCTCGTACATGGCATCGGCAAAAATTCCGCCAGTTACAAACACCTCGGCTCCGCCGTGCCTGGGTTTTAAGGTGATCCGTTTCAGCACACCCTTGTCACGCTCCGCGGCTGCCACCACGTGGTCGAGCAGTACGGTGAGCGTCTTCTCCCTCGAGACCATTTCGCTGAACAATATTTCGGCGATGCGTGGCTCCAACTTTGGCCTGTCGATGTGCGCACGACTTGTCTTGCTCGGCATCGATAACAGGTGCTGCTGCGAACCTTCTCCGTACACCTTGGCGTAATACTGCATCGCGCCTGTGAGCATCTCACCATAGAGCGGCGAGCGCAGACCATCCCACGGTGCCTCCCAGCCGCCCGCGCCGCTGGTCATGAAGCCTCCGAGGTGTTTGGTGTGATTTACCAAGAGCACGCTCAATCCCTCGCGCGCCGCCCTTACTGCGCAGGCGATGCCTCCGGGCGTGCCCCCGACCACCACGAGGTCATACGACTTGCCGTCCACCTCCCGGGCACGGGCGGCCCGCGGATTCTCCTTCGGTGGCGCGGCATTTGGAGCGCCTCCCGCCGCAAGAATCTGTTTGTCTGCCAGCAGACGCCTCTGGAGCTTGGGCTGGTCCACGTCCTGAACTGCGACGTCTACATCGAGGGCGAGACACGCCGCCGTTGCTGCTGACTGGCTCACGACCATCAACACCGGCTCCATGCGGATGCTGCTGAAGGCGGTGTGGCTCGCTGAGAGTGCGAAAGTCACCAACAGGTTTGTGCACTCCTTCGCTTTTGGAACAATCGCTCCATAGCCGATTTGATACGGCCCGTATCCCCCGCGCCCGCCGGCTGTCTTGCCTTCGCGCGTGACGACACCGTCCTTCACGATGCGCCGTACTTCGTGGGTGTCCGTGCCGTAGGAACCCAAGCCGATGGGGTACGGGGCGACCTGTCTGCCGTGGGTGTGGTGCTCTGTGAGTACAAGGTCGCTGACCATGCGGCGTGCCTCCCGGATGTAGAGCTGATGCGGCCAGCCCCCGTTGTCGGTGAATTCATCACGCGGCAAACCAAAGCGGCTCATGTCGTCACGCACCTTCTTTGGCACACGGGGATCTGTGGCGAGAAAATGCAGAAGACCCCGGTGGTAGTTCTCGTGCTGTTTGGCGATTTCCACGCGCCGTGCGTAACTCGCCTCGGGCCATTCGTGGCTCGCGCCGGGAAGGTTTCCGCCAAAGGTCGCCGTGTTGAAGTCCCATTTTTGATTAGGCACTTCATCGTGTTTGGAAAACCAGCGCAGATCCATGGCGTCGCCATTGGCCAGACACGCTTCAATGAAGCGCGCCACAATTTCATAGCGCTTTGCATTGTAGTCCGGCGGCGGCGCGATGGGGAGGCGATCCGCCGCCGTGCTCAGGCACAGGCGGAAACAGTACGCCTGGACTCCGGGAGCCGGATCTCCCTGGGTGCCCGGTTCGCCCTCATTGAGCAAAGGAAGCAGACCGCTCTTGGGATCTCCCTTCACGACGTAGGGATCGAGCGGGAAATCACGATCCCACGCACCCTGACCGCCTTTCACGCGTCCGTTTGCCTCGGGAACGAGATGCCCGGTTCTCGGCTTGTAACTCGCGGTGTAGTGAATGCCGTTGTAGCTCTCGCCATACTTGGCATTGCCCTCACGCATCAACGTATAGCCGACTCCAGCCCGGGCCATGAGGTCTCCCTCGTAGGTGGTGTCGAGGAAAACCCGCGCGCGCACGACGTCGCCATTCTCCAGGACGAGTTCGCTGAGGCGTGCACCGTCTTTTTTCACAGACGCGAGGCGTGCTTCCAAAAGCACTCGCACTCCGGCTTCCTGTGCCATCTCGGCAAAGACGCGTTCCGCCCGGTGTGGCTCAATCGCATACGCTCCGCCGGTGCCGTGGCCGCTGCCGCCCTGAGCGGTGTGCGGGCGCTCCCACTCCAGCGTCTTGCCGTATCCGCCCACGAGCCTGGAAAAATACTCCCGCGCAAGACCGCCCACGGTGCGGGGATCGCCAATGTCCACGGCGCTGAGCCCCCCGCTCGTCATCCCGCCGAGATGCTTTCCGGGTTCCACGAGCACCACCTTTTTGCCCATCCTCGCAGCCTGCACCGCGGCGACGACGCCGCCCGAAGTTGCACCGTAGATGCAGACTTCCGCTTCGATCGTTGCGGCAATCCCCGGCTTGGCTGCGGCCGCTGGCAAAGCCTTGGCAGGCAGCGAGAGGATGGCCCGCTTTCCGCCCCCGATGTTCGGGTCGTATTGTCCCTTAAAGCTGCCCTTGGGATCGGCACCATGCGTGGACCAAAAGACAACCATGCCTTCTTTCGTGAAGCAGATGGACGGGTAAATGTTCTGCCGGTCCTTGTCGGCCACACCCTCGTCGTCCACAACAACGGGAGCGCTCCATGATTTGCCGCCATCCTCCGAAACCGCATAGCAGAGCGGCGTCCGAGGAAAGAAGGCCCCCGGCTTGAGCGGCGGGACGTGGTTGTAGAAGACGATGAGGCGTCCGTCCGGCAGCGTTTTTAACGTGAGCGACGAGCATGCGGATTCCAGCGTTGTGGCCGCGGGAGCGGACCATGTTTCGGCGCCGTCAGCCGATACGGCGGCGTGAATGGACCCGAGTCCGGTGCGTCCCAGCATGAGCACGCGACCGTCCCTGAGTTCCGCCACGCAGGGTTCCTGCAGGCCACGCGGCGCCTCGATTGGGACGCTCCCCTTGGACAGTCGCCACGTGGCTCCCGCATCGTCGCTGAGCATTGCCAGACCTTCGTCGCGATCGCCTTCGGTCTTTCCCACCTTGCGGGAGACCGGCACGACCAAACGATCGGACTGCAAATGGATGAGACGGTCGTTCATCACATAAAACGCGTCCTCACTTTCAAGGAGCGCCTTTGCCGCCGTCCAAGTGTTTCCGTCGTCGCCTGAGAATGCAATCACGGGGGTTCCGCCACCGTGCAATCCGCGCACGTGGCGGTTGAACACGACCGCAAGGCGCCCGTCGCGAAGCCTTAAAAACGAAGCGCCGCCATCGCTGATCAACCCGTTTAAACTCCACTCCATGCGCATGCGGCCCTGTTCTTTCCAGGTCCTGCCACCGTCCTTGCTGCGGTAGAGCATGGGCACTGGAAACTTTGCGGCAACCTCTTCAAAATTAGTCGGAGGACGGCCCCATGGCGCGGCCATCAGAATCTCTCCGTTTTCAAAAACGAACATCCCCGGTCCGATGAAGCTGCGTTCCGGTGTGTGTGGGACAACGACCTCTGGAGGCACCAGAAAGTGCGCCTTGTCTGCTGCGAATGCGGCGGATGACAACCCGAAGACGATGGCCGCGAGCAGTGCGAAAAAGTGGTTCATGGGAGGGTGTGTCGGTTTGTAGTTGAGCGGGAGCACAAGGGCGGGGCTGGGTGTGGAGCGGTTTACTTCTTCGGTGGGGCAGCTTCCGGTTTTTCGCGGGCGAACCACACCTGCGGGGTGCGTTCCCTTGGACGGACTTCGCCGTTCGGAAGGACGAAACCCTTGTTCCAGCGCACTGCGGGTACGGTTACCCTCGAGAGTGGGATGTCCCCCTGCTTGCTCCAAGTGTCTGTGGTGGGATCGTATGCCAGAACGGTACGGGGAAATCCGGGATGACGGTCCAGTGGGCGAAAATCCAGATTTGCTCCGTCGTCTCCCGACAGAATTAGGAGCGTGCCCATGCTGCTGGGTGCCGGGGAAGGCGCTGCGACAGCCGCGCGCGGCAGGTCGGAGATGCGGGACCAGCCTTGTTTCGGGTGAAAACGGTAGGCGTCCTTCAAGTAAGTGCGCACGGGTTTCGCGTCGGGTCCTGCCTTGAGGGAAGCGCCGCTGAAGAGATAAAATGCTTCTCCGGACACCCCTGCGGTGGAGAGCATGCGTGCGGGCCCCGGCCAGGGCTCGAGTTCCTTCCAGCCTTGGGAGAGTTGATCCAGGTCCAGAGCCCAGAAACTCGACAGCGCAGTGGTCGAAGCCGGCGTTTCGGTGCCACCCGCGATATAGATGACCCGGCCGAGCAGCGCTCCACAGGCATTGGCACAAGGGCGGGGCAGGGCGGGCAGTGGGGAAATCTCGAGTTTGTCGGCGACCCATTGCATGCGGAAGGAGTCTGGGTAGTGCCTCGTGGAATCACTTCCCCCAAAGCACAGAACACTGTCGGCGGCGGTGATTGAAACGCCATACCCCAAAGCGCGTGGAAGTTTGGGGCCCGTGGACCATTCGAGTGCGCCCGGGTGCAAGACAAAGACGCTGTCGTACCAGACTTTGGTAAAGACTTCGGTCCATTTGTCCTCCGGAATGTTGGCACCGCCTCCAACGATAAGGGCGCCATAACTGACGCCGGCAAAGGGTGAGGCAAACCCTTCGGCATCTGGGAGGGGCGGCAGTTGGGACCATTCGAGCGGCGCGTGGGCGGCACAACTCGCCAGCGAAACGCCAACAAGCAAAGGGGTCAAAAGTGGCGTGTGGGAGGGCATGGAACGGTTTACCATTCGCCGTTTCTTTGGAAGCGGGCTGCTGCATTCTTGCCAAATTCGGCCCCGGCGGCGGCAAGATTGGCGAGGATTTGCTCCGAACCGAGCCCGGCGCTGGAGCGGGCGGCGGGAATGACCGTCTGGCATTCGTTGGAGTCCATGAAGCGTGCGGCTTCAAGAATGCGCGGCTGCGCCTCGGGTTCGACGACGAGAAACCCGTGTTTGTCGGCGTGAATAAGGTCTCCCGGGCGCACGGTGCGGCCGAAAACCTCGACCTCGCAGTTCCAGCGAACGGGGTGGACGTGGGCATGGCCGACGCACAACCGGCGGGCGAGCGCCTTAAAGCCGGCGTTGGTCATCTCATCAACGTCGCGGATCGCCCCGTCCACGAGGGTGCCGACGCAACCGATGGCGCGGTGCATGTTGCTGTTGACCTCGCCCCAGAACGCGCCGATGACGCGCGGTTTGTCCAGATCCTGGACGCACACGATCTTGGGTCCCGGGACGGCGGCCACGTACCGGCGGTAGGCGTTCCACGCGTCCGGATTCGCCTCTCGGTGGGCTTTTTTGCTCGGTTCAATCACGACCGTGACTGCGTATCCCACCATCGGGCCCATTTGTGGCATGAAGTCCCGAGTCTCCTCGAGATTGAAGCCGTCGGCGGCCGGGTCGAGCCGTGTAATTTGCTCCCAACCGTTGTAAATGGTGGGAGTGTTCCAACGTTTGAGTTGAAGCAGATCGGAGTGCGGAAGCATGCGGCGCAGACAACCCGAGACGAGGCCGCGAAGCAATGCTGCGCCACTGGTAAAAAGAAAAGACCAGTTTCGGCTGCGACGCACCCTTCTGCGTGGTACCAAAACAAAGGGAGCCTCAGAATTCTTCAGCGGCCGGTCCACGGATCCAGCGCCGGAATCCCTCGATCTGGGAGCATTCGCGGGCAGCGGTTTCCACGCTTAGGAGCGACTCGCTGTGCATCTTTGAGGGAACCAATACGAGGGCGAGTTTCAAGAGTCTTCCCGGAATTGGGTTATGCAGGACGTGACGGATTCGCGTGGCGTGACAACGGTTGGCATTCGGGTATTTTTTGTGATCCACCACCCTCCTTGAAACGCATGAAGAGATTTCAGCTTCTCAACTCAATCCTGTTCGCACTCGCCTGTCCCTTGCTGACATCGGCGCTGGAACCGGCTGCCTTTGAGCAGGCAACGCAGCCGTTTCTGAAAGAGCACTGCAACCGCTGCCATGGTGAAGAAAAACAGAAGGGCGACTTCCGCATCGACACGCTGACGACGAACTTCTCGGACACACACGACGCAGAGCGATGGGCGGAGGTCTTGTTTCGCATCAACGCGGGCGAGATGCCTCCGAAAGAAGAGACGCAGCCCAAGCCCGCAGAATTGGGGAGGATCACGGAAGTCATCTCCAGCCGCATCAAGGAAGGCGAGGCGCTGCGCATGGCAAAGCGCGGACCGGTCAGCCATTACAGGCTGAGTCGCGATGAATACGGCAACACGGTCAAAGACCTGCTGGGTGTGTATCTGGATGTCAATCAACCGGGCGCGTTCAACGAAGATCCGCGGTGGCATGGCTTTGACCGCATCGGCTCCATGCTTTCGTTGTCGCCCTCGCATGTGGATCGCTATTTCAAAGCGGCGGAGACGGCGCTCGAACTGGCCTTCCCAGCGCAGTTGCCGAAGTCGCTCAAAGTCCGGAAAGATCCGAGTCAGGGACGGGAGAAGTGGCTGGCAGAGCACAAGATCACCGGGAACATCCGCTGGCAGCTCTTTCCGGGGCGGCGCGAAGGGGGAATGAATATCACACAGCCGGGAAACTACCGGGTTCGCATCCAGTTGAGCGGTATGGCCCCAGTGCAGGGAGCGGCGCCGCATTTGTCGGTGTGGCATCAGCAGTTAAAGAAGTCTGTGTTTGATCAGGACATTCTGGCTTCCGAAGACAAACCCATCGTCGTGGAGTTTGAGGCCGATCTGTCGCCGGGTTCGTTGAGTTTGATCAATGAAGTGGGAGGCGCCTTTCTGCAGCAGGGCGAGGGGGACCACACCGCCAATGTCACCCATGCGGGCGGCAGCGTCTTTACGAGCACCCGGGATCTTCGTTACATCAATCCCACGGGTTACCAGTTGTTCGACGATGCAGGCAATGCGCTCCATCCGATGCTGCTGGTGGACTGGCTCGAGTGGGAAGGGCCGCTCACGAGCGAGGACGATCTGAAAAAGCGCGAGGGTTTGGTGCCCGCTAAAAACGGCGATCTCGCGCAGGCGCAGGAGTGCCTCAAGCGCTTTGCCACCCGCGCCTGGCGGCGCCCGGTGGCGGATGCCGAGGTGGCGCGCTTCATGAAGGTGGTCGAGCGCGAACTGGCGGCGGGTGAGAAGTTACCCTCGGCTTATCGCGCGGCGATGGTGGGAGTGCTCACTGCGAAGAGCTTTTATTATCTCGAAGAAGGCTCGGCGGCGCAGCGGCGAGACAAGGTCAACGACTGGGAATTAGCTTCGCGGTTGTCGTATTTTCTTTGGGGCTCGATGCCGGACGACGCACTGTTTGCACTTGCGGAAGCGGGCAAACTTCACGAGGCCGGGGTGCTGCGTGCCCAGGTGGCGCGGATGTTTGGCGAGGGCAAGATCAGGCGCTT
The DNA here is from genome assembly GCA_947476255.1 of Chthoniobacteraceae bacterium. Lineage (GTDB taxonomy): Bacteria > Verrucomicrobiota > Verrucomicrobiia > Chthoniobacterales > Chthoniobacteraceae > Chth-196. The sequence goes on from CANJPY010000005.1 coordinate 19,857, forward strand.
CACCGAGGCGTTTCCTCGCCAATGGTTGCAGCTGCACAAGGTCGGGATGTTCCCGCCGGATCCCAAGCTGTATCGGGACTACGACAAATGGTTGGAGCAGAGCATGGTGCTGGAGTGTGTCGCCTTCTTCAGCGAGGTGTTTGGCAAGAACCTGCCCTTGCGCGAGCTCCTGGATTCCAACTGGACCATGATGAACCCGCGCCTGGCCAAGCACTACCAGTTGCCTCCTCCCGAGGGCTTCGGCTTCCAGCGCGTGGCCCTGCGCCCCGAGGATCATCGTGGTGGCTTGCTTACCCAGGCTGGAGTGCTGATGCTCACCTCCGACGGCACGCGGCATCGTCCCGTGCATCGCGGTGTGTGGGTGTCCGAGGCTATCTTTGGGAAGACCCCGCCGCCCCCGCCGCCCAACGTGGAGCCGCTCGAAGCCACGCCCGGCGACAAACCCAAGACCACGGTGCGCAAGCAGCTGGAAGCCCATGCGACCCACGCCGCCTGCGCGGCCTGCCACCAGCGCATTGATCCGCTGGGCTTCGCCTTCGACAACTACGATGCCATCGGCCGCTGGCGAACCGAGGAGAGCGTCACTGCGGGTCAGGGCGCAAATCCGCCGGTGAATGCCAGCGGTGCACTGGCGGACGGTCGCAGCTATGACGGGCCGGAGGCGTTCAAAAAACTGCTGCTGCAGGACATGGACCGCTTCGCAGAGGCCTTTGTGGAGCAACTCGCCACCTTCGCCCTGCGCCGCGCCATGACTGTCGATGATCGCGCCGCGATTCGTGCCATTGCGCTCGAGGCCAAGGCCCGCGACTACCAACTCCAATCCACACTTGAAGGACTCATCCTCTCCGACCTGTTTCAGAAGCGTTAATCCAAACAAACCTTTGCCATGAATACTCCCCGTCAAAATTGGTTGCTTTCCCGTCGTCATCTCCTGCGCGGACTCGGCATTTCGATGGCGCTGCCCTTTCTGGATTGCATGCGTCCGCTTTTTGCCGCCAAGTCGGACAATGCGCTCAAGCCACGGCGCAGTGTCTTCATTTACCTGCCCAATGGCGTCAACACCACGGCTTGGCAAATCGGAGAGCAAGGGGCTGGCTACAAGTTGTCGAAGCCGCTCGAGTCGTTGGAGAAACATCGCTCCGTGATCACACCCTTCAGCGGCCTGTATCATCCCAACGGCCTTGGCCACCATCACAACTGCCAGAGCATCTGGCTCACCGGAGGCAAGATTGGTCAGGCCGAACGCAATACCATTTCGGTGGACCAACTCATGGCGCAGATCACGGCGCCGCTCACCCGCTATGCTTCGCTGGAGCTCAGCAACCAAGGCGGTTCCATGGCCTGGAATCCCGATGGAATCCAGTTGCCCGCGCACTCGAGCCCCGGCGTTGCGTTTCGCGAGATGTTCGAGGATCCCAAAGGCGGCATCGCCAAACAACGCCGCGGCTACGAGAGGCGGGGCAGCATCCTCGACGCCATTCTAGACGACGCCAAAAGCCTCAGCAGCCAGCTCGGCAATGACGATAAAGGGCGCCTCGAGCAATACCTGACCGCCGTGCGCGAGGTGGAGATCCGCACTGGACGTTCCGACAAGTGGCTCGATACACCGCGGCCAAATGTGGAGTCCTCCACCCAAGCGAAGCTCAACCGGGACATCTCGCTGCAAATGCTCGGCGAGTATCTGCGCACGATGTATGACCTTATCGTGCTGGCTTTTCAAACCGACATGACCCGCGTGGCCACCTTTGTCACGGGCTTGGAAGGGCAGGGCCCCGCCATACCCGAGATCGGCATCAAACAGGACCGCCACTCGCTCTCTCATCACAACGGCAACTCCGAGCTCCTGCGTTACCTCATGGAAAGCGACGCCTTTAACATCACACAGTTCAGCTACTTCCTCGACCGGCTCAAAGAAGTGCAGGACGTCGATGGCCCGCTGCTTGACACCACGATGGCTCTCTATGGGAGCGGCATGGCCTACGGGCACAGTCACGGCAACGCCAGCCTGCCCATCCTCCTGGCGGGCGGCGGCAAACTCGGCTTGAAGCACGGCAAGCACCTCGACTACAACATCGTGCCGAATTTTAAAGGCTACGACAAACACACCGCCATTCACTTCAAGCCCGTGAACGACAAGGCGCATCTCAGCAACGTGCTTCTCACGATGGCTCAGAAGATGGGTGTCAACGCAGAGAAGTTTGCCGACAGCCTCGGAACAGTTTCGGAGGTGACAGCATGAGGAGGAGCGCTTTCCAATTCTGCCATGCGGTGGTTCTGGCCGTCGCGTTCAGCGCGTCTGTGCATGCCGAGGAGAGCAAGGATTATGTGCCCAAACTCGGCGAGTTCCCGCCGTCCAAAGCTGGCAATTATTTCGCCGGCGAGCTTGTCCAAGTGGACCATGTAAACCGCCGTGGCGCGTTGCGCTTGGTCGGCGATGGGTTGGATGATCGCTACCATTCCGCGCCCAGCCATCGCTTCGCGCTGCTGCCCTACGGCACCGTCAGTTACCACGGCGCACCAGCGGAATTGCGGGATATCCCGATCGGCACCGTGTTGCACGGTTACTTTTTCTTGCCACCGGCAGGGGATGACTCGATCCCGCCGCCGGAAAAGAACGCGAGGTATGGCTTGAAATACTCGCACGCACTCAGCCTGGAGGATGACTTCAGTTTCTATCAGCGACGTGCGCGTTCGTGGCAGATCAGCGCCATTGACCTGGGCAAAAGCGAGTGCAAAGTCAGCGCCGTGGGGAGCGACTTCACCGATGGGTTGAAGGGCGAGAAGACATTCACGATCGATGCCAGTACCCGTGTGTGGCAGGGGCGCCAGATTGCTGGGCTCAAAGCTCTTGCGGAGGGTCAAGAGGTGCAGCTCAATCTCACCTGGGCGCCCGACTGGAAGAACGGCCAGTTTCATTGTGCGGACATCTGGGTGGACAAAGAAAGCGGGGAAGTCGCCAGCGAAGTGCAGCGTCAGATCCACCTTCGGCACCAGTTGCATCGCTGGCTGGCCGGATGGGTGGATCATGTGGAGCACTTGGGCGCAGGCAAAGGCATCGTCACGCTCACGCTCTTTAGCGGCATGGATCCCACGCTCTACGAGCAAGCCCGTAAAGCCAAAAGCTCCACGCTCGCTGCGGCAGAACCGACTCTGCGCACGTGGTGGCAGGAGCACGATGGCAGGAGCGGCACAGTCCTTGGTTTCAAAGACATCGTGAATCCGCCGGCCGGCAGCAGCGGTCTGCAATTGCGCCTGGAATTCAGCGCGCTGCTCGAGGGCTTTCGTGCCGGGCGCATCGTTCGGTTTCGTCCCGACGGCTTTCCCAAGGTGAAGCTGCCGCCCGAAGAGCGGGTGCAGGGAATGGACCAACGATAGCGGTTTTGGAGGCGCTGCCTGGCAGTCCGCGCGAGGTTTATCGCGCTCGAATGTTTTTGGACCCGGGTTCTTAAAAATCGATGCTGGGCGCGAGGTTGCGTTTTTTGATTGAGGCCGTTTTTCACAAAAGGCACCTTTGCTTTTCCAGCACAGGATGTTTTGAACCCGCAGCTTCCCCCCTCTTCCCCCCAAATGATGACGTTCCCCCGTATTCTCGCCTCCGGCGTTGTTTGTCTCACTGCCGCGTTATCGGCTTTTGCCGAGGACGGTTTTGTTTCGCTCTTTAACGGAAAGGATCTGGAGGGGTGGACGCGCCGCAGCGGACTGGCCGAATACCGGGTGGAGGGTGGTGAGATTGTGGGGAAAACGGTCGCCAACACTGGGAATTCGTTTTTGTGTACCCTCAAACCGTACACAAATTTCATCCTCGAGTTTGAGTTCAAGGTAGCGGCGGAATTGAACTCCGGGGTGCAGTTTCGGAGTGAGTTTTTCGAAAAGGAAACGGAGGTGGAAATTGAGGGAAAGACAAAGGTGTTTCCAGCCGACAGGGTGTTTGGGTACCAGTACGAGATTGATCCGTCGCCGCGGCGTTACACGGGGGGAATTTATGACGAGGGCCGCAGAGGCTGGCTCGCAAATCTCGCCGCAAACGAAGGCGCCCAGAAAGCGTTTAAGCCTGGGGATTGGAACAAGGGGCGGGTGGAGTGTCGAAAGGATGAGATCAAGACTTTCCTCAACGGGGTGAAAGCCGCCCAGATCACGGACTCCAAAACACTCAAGGGCATCATCGGGCTGCAAGTCCACGGCATTCCCAAGAACAGGGAACCCGGCGAGGAGGTGCGGTTTAGGAATATCAGAATCAAGGAACTCTAAGCGGGGCGGTTGCTTGTTGGTGGTGGGGGTGAAATGTCTCTTTACGAGCGACGTTTGTTTTGAATCTAATGCGAGTATGCTTCCTCTTTCAGCTCGTTGTTTTTTTCATGCGGCCCTCGTTTGCAGTGTGGCCCTGAGTGCTTTGAGCGCGCGGGTTTCCGCGGCCTCTGTGTCTCTTTTTGACGGCGCAACGCTCAAGGGATGGGACGGGGAAACGAGCAAGGCCTGGCGGGTGCGGGACGGGGTGATTGTGGGGGGCTCACACGAGGGAAACCCGAGGAACGAGTTTTTGGCCACCGCGAAGAGCTACCGGAATTTTGTGCTCAAACTGGAGTACAAACTGGAGGGCAGCGAGGGGTTTGTAAACGGAGGGGTGCAGTTTCGGAGCAAGCGCATTCCGGAGCCGCCCAATGAGATGTCGGGATACCAGGCGGATATTGGCGCCGGCTACTCGGGGTTCCTCTATGACGAGTCGCGGCGCAAGAAGTTCCTGGTGAGCGCCGACAAGGCGCTGGTGGAAAAGCTCGAAAAAAAGGGGGATTGGAACGCGTATGAAATCCGGGTGCGCGGCCGCCGTATTGAGCTTGTGCTCAACGGACAAACGACGGTGAATTACACGGAAACCGAGGCGGGCATTGAGGAGGATGGCCTCATCGCGTTGCAAATTCATGGCAACTGTAAGGCGGAGATTTCGTTTCGCAACATCACCATCGACGTCCTCCCCAATGCGCTGCCTCCGGAGGAAGCCGAGATCCTCGGCCGGTTTGGGAGCGGACAGGCTGCGCCGCCGCCGCCGCCCTTTGTTGAGGGGCGCTTTCAACCGAACCCCGGCGAGGTGATTGTGTTTGCGGGGCAGGAGAATCTTGTGCGCGAGCAGCGGGCAGGAGAATTGGAGACGCTGCTTTCCGCGGGGTTTGCGCAACAGGCGCCGCGCTTTCGCTCGATGGCATGGGAGGCAGACACCGTTTACGAACAGTGGCGCGACCTGAATTTCGGCCTGTGGTTCAAGCAGTTGGAAACAGCGGGGGCGTCGGCTGTGATTGCCCAGTTCGGGCAGATGGAAGCCCTCGACGGAGTCGGTTCCCTTAAGGAGTTTGTCCTCGCGTACGACAAACTGCTCGACCAGTTTGCCTCCCGGACCCGCAGACTGGTGCTGCTTTCTCCCATGCCCTTTGAGAAGCCCATGGCTTTGAACGCGCCGGATCTGACTCAGCGCAATGCAGACGTGGCCGCGTATGTGGGCGCTGTGCGAGAGATCGCGACCCAGCGGGGGGCCGTGTTTGTCGATATTTTTACGGAGCTTTCGCGCCGCGAACCCGGGATGCCGCGCCTGACCGAGGACGGGATTCATCTGACGGCTTCAGGCCTCCGGGAGGTGGCGGAATTGGTGGCCCGCAAGCTGGGGACCGAAACGGTGTGGTCGGAAAGTTATCTTCCGTTGCGGGCGGCGATTGTGGAAAAAAACCGCCTGTGGTTCGATTGCTGGCGGCCGGCCAACTGGTCTTTTGTGTACGGGGACCGCGTTTCGCAGCCTTACGGGAAAGGCGGTGGCGGCGTGCCTTCTTTGCAGAGCGTGTTTGAGGGGCAAAAGGGCTTTTTGGCGCAGGCGGACGAGCAGATTCATGCGCTGGCCCGGGGTGAAGAGCCCAAACCGAAGCAGGTGCCGGCTCCCGGGGCGGCTTCGGCCGGGTCTGCAAGTGGGACCGCGACTGGGACCGCCGTTGTGCCGAAGGCGCTGACCCCGGAGGAACAGTTGGCCACGTTCACGGTCGCTGAAGGGTATGAAGTCACCTTGTTTGCTTCCGAGCGGGACGGGGTTGTCAAACCCACCCAGATTGCTTGGGACGAAAAGGGGCGTCTCTTTGTGGCGTGTTCGCCCACGTATCCCCAGACTCATGGGGTGGCGAAGCCGGGGGATTATTTGCTCATGCTGGAGGATCCCTCGGGAAGCGGACGGGCGACCAAGTCGGGGCGCTTTGCCGAAGGGCTCACGATGGTGCAGGGGGTCGAACCCGGCGAGGGTGGTGTGTTTGTGTGTGACTTTGACCAGTTGGTACACTTGCGGGACACCGACGGGGACGGTATGGCGGACAGCCGCAGGGTAGTGCTTTCAGGCTTTGGCATTGGCGACACTCATCAGCTGGTGAACTCCATTTCGCACGGACCCGATGGCAGCTTGTGGTTTACCCAGGGGTTGCATGCGTTTTCCCGGGTGGAGTCGCCGTGGGGCGTGGCGAGGCTCGATCGAGCGGGTGTCTGGCGGCTCAACCCCAGAACCATGCGCTTGGAGGGTTTTTTCGGGGGAGGCATGGCTGGGGTCAACTGCTGGGGCGTTGCTTTCGATGACTACGGGCAGGTGTTCCACAAGTCTGGAGCCCAGCCGCAGGGGTATTGGACGGTGCCCGGAATGGTGCGCGGCGCCAATCCCAAGGGAAGCAGTTCGCATCTCTCGGCGGACAGCGCTTATGCGCCCTCATCCGAGCAATACCACTCGGTAGGTGCGTTGTTTCAAACTTCCCCGAAAACGACGTCGCTGGAGATTATCGGGACCAGGGCGTTGCCCGAGGAAATACAGGGGTGTGCGTTAATTGCGGGTTACTTCGGGGCGGTCGTGGAGTTGCACACGTTTGGAGACGAGGGTGCCGGGTTCAAGTCCACGCAGTTGCCCAAGTTGTTGCGCTCTTCGGATCCCTCGTTTCGGCCGGTGGATGTCAGCGTGGGGCCCGATGGGGCCATGTACGTGGCGGACTGGTTTAATCCGATTATCGGGCATTACCAGGCAAGTTACGCTGATCCCAAGCGGGACAAGACCCATGGGCGCATTTGGCGCATCAGTGCCAAGGGCCGTGCGCCGGTGAAACAGCCGGATCTGGCGGCGATGGGGCCGGCCCAGCTCTTGGAGCAGTTGCGGTCTCCGGAGCGCTGGACCCGGTATCATGCCAAACGCCTTTTGGGGGATTTGCCGGATGCCGCGGTTTTGGCGGCCGCCGATGCGTGGCTGGCGGGCTTGAATACCGCCGCGCCTGACTACGAAAAGTTGTTGCTCGAAGTGACCGGTGTGTTTGAAGCGCACGAGGCGCCGCGCCCCGGAGTGCTTGCCCAACTTGCCGCCGCCAAGGATCCTCGCGTGCGAGCGTACGGTGCGCGCGTGGCAGGCATGTGGGCGACCCGTGTGCCGGCGGCGGCTGCGCTCTTGCGCGAACGGGTGCGTGATGAGAATGCGCGGGTGCGTCTCGAGGCGGTGGTGGCGGCCAGTTATCTGGAGAAAGCGGAGGCGCTCGAAATTGTGACCACAGCGTTGGAACATCCCACGGACCGTTTTTTGGACTATGCCATCCGCGCGAGCGCCCGCGCGTTGCAGCCGCATTGGGGGCCGGTTTTTGAGGCTGGAAAACTGCGCCTTGGGAGTGCTGTGCAAGAGGGGTACGTCAAGACTCTGGCGACGGCGCCGAAACCCGTGGTGCCTCCCGGCCTGCATCTGTACGAAATGGCGTGTTTGGCCTGTCATCAGCCTGAAGGAAAGGGCCTGCCCGGAGTGTATCCGCCGCTTGCCGGCAGTGACTGGCTCAAGGGGGATCCGGAGCGCTTGATCAAAGTGATTTTGCATGGTCTGGCGGGGCCGGTGACGGTTTCCGGGCAAACCTATGGGCGCGGTGAAAATGCGGTTCCGATGCCAGGCATGGCAGGGCTTACCGACCAGCAGATCGTCGATGTGCTGGGTTATGTGCGCAGCGAGTTTGGTGAAAAGGGCGCGGCTCCGAGTTTGGAGCAGGTGAAAAGGGTGCGGGCGGCTACGGGCGGACGAGACAAGGCGTGGACGGCGGCCGAGCTTGGGTTTTGACGGTATTTTCCAGAGGATTGGCTATCGGGCACCTTGAGCTTTTGATCATAGTGTCAAATATTGGCTTGGACGCAGTTCAGGGTTCTATCGCTGGATTTACACCCGTGATGCGGTTCTAGAAAACTGGCGGTCCGAAGGTTTGGCATCCAGTGAGCGGCGACAAATGTCTTTTAGATATCGCGCGGTTGTTATAGCCTGTCGCTGTGTATTGTCTGGAATTTTTGCAACTGGGCCTGAAACAGGCTGGGAATGCTCATTCTATCGGTCTTGGAAAATTCTGCATAGGATCCGCGCCGGGTTCGGATATTGTTGTGTCCGGACTGGAGCCTCGTCATGCGCGACTCGAATTGACGGATTCTTGCGTTTGGGTGGAGGCGCTCGAAGGGGGCGCCCCCGTCCGGGTGGACGGGAAGGTCGTGCGCGGGCGTTCGGAGGTGAGGGTTCCTGCGCGGTTTCAATTCGGAGTTGTGGAAGCTTCGTTGAGGCGCTCGAAGGAGGAGGAGGAGCCACAGACCCTCGTGCTGCGCAGGCCTGCGTTGGAGGGAGCCAAGCCGGGTGTCGCGGGAGGAGCGGCGAGGGAGGTGGGGGAGGCGGGGGATCAAACAATGCGCATTTTGCGCACACCAGAGGCGGCGGGAGCGCGTGTGGCCAGCGGCGCGACGGGCCTGGAAAGAAAGGTTCTGCCGGAGGTGGTTTTGGGGCAGCAGGACGATGGTTCCGACACCATGTCTTTTGACATGCGGGCGCACCTTGTGGAGGTGGATAGCGCTGCAGGGGTGCACTTGGAGTACGCGTTAAAACACGAGATTGCGCGCGGAGGAATGGGGCGGATTTTTGCGGCGGAGGATCCGCTTTTGGGGCGGGAGGTGGCGGTGAAGGTGAGTTCGGTGCACGCGGAGGGAGGCGATGCACAGTTTGCCCGCGAGGCCATGGTGCTGGCGGAACTGGCGCATCCGAACATTGTGCCCGTGCATGCGATGGGGGTGAACGCGCAGGGGTTTCCTTTCTACTCGATGAAGTTAGTGCGGGGAAAGACCCTGCAGGCGGTCCTCAAAGAGTTGAGGGTGAAAAAGGCGGAGACGGTGGCGCGGTACGGCTTGGAGCGTTTGTTGACGGTCTTTAGGAAGGCGTGCGATGCGGTGGAGTATGCGCATGCGAAGGGTTTTTTGCACCGTGACTTGAAGCCCGAGAACGTCATGGTTGGGGAGTTTGGCGAGGTGTTGGTGATGGACTGGGGACTGGCGCAGCCGCTCCCAGGAAAAACGTGGCCGCGCTGGGGCGGGGGCTGGGGCGGGGTCGAGGTGGCCGGGGACGAATCGGCCTGCATTGAAGGCACGCCCCTGTATATGTCTCCGGAGCAGGCGCAAGGAAAGCGCTTGGATGAGCGTTCGGACATTTATGCGCTGGGGGCTGTCCTTTATGCGATCCTCACGCTGCGCCCGCCCGTGCGTGGGAGTTCGCTGGCGGAGGTGTTGCGCAAGGTGCGCGCCGGGGAGGTGACTCCGTTGAGCACGCGTTTGAAGGCTTCGAGGACGGAGGTGCCAGCTCCGGCGTTTGTGGGGGAGATGCGCACGCGGATTCCCGATGCGTTGAGGGCGGTGACGCTGAAGGCGATGGCGAGGGAGCCCGCCCAGCGTTACCAGAGTGTCTCGGAAATGGTGCTGGATTTGGAGTCTTATCTGAATGGGTTTGCGACGGCTGCCGAAAACGCCAACTGGCTGCGGCAGGTTTATTTGTGGGGGCGGCGGCATCGGGGGGTGAGCGTTCTTCTGTGTCTGTTGGTGCTTGCGGTGGGTGGATTTACGGCGCAGCTGGCTGCGAGCCAAAAGCAGGCCTTGAGGAGCGCCCGCGAGGCGGAGGCGAATGCGCTCAGGGCGAACGCAAATGCTTTGGAGGCCAGAAACAATGCACTTGAGGCGGAGGAAAACGCCAAGGTGGCGCGGAAAAATGCGCGGGAAGCGGAGCTCAGTGCGCGATATGCCGAGGAGGCGCGGGACCGGGCCCGCCGGGAGACGGCCCGGGCCCAGATAGCACTGGTGGAGGCGGGCGAGCAGGATCTGAATGCAGAGGCGATGAACCGGATTTTACCCACGATTCCTCCGGACTTACGCACCCAAGAGTGGGAGTATTTAAAGGCGCGGGCGCAGGGTGCGGTGCGTACCTTCAGGGCAAAAAACGGCGCCCCATGGCTAGCCTTTGCGCCGCATCCCGTCGACGCCAGCATTCTGCTGTGTATTCAGAGCGGAGGCGCGGTGGAGCGTTTGAATCTACTGACGGGCGACTCTCAAACGATCGCCAGCGTTGCGCTTGTGGGGGCGTCGTTTCATAATTCAAGATTCGCTCTAGCGCCGGATGGTCAGCGGTTTGCCGTTTATAAAAAATCGCCGTCAAATTCAGCGCCAGCAGGCTTGCGGGATTACCAAGTCGAGATTTACACACTCAGTCAGGCCGCGGAGCCATTAGTGGTCAAGGGCCAGAGGAAAGGTAGCTCTAAAGTTGAGCTGCAGTTCAGTCCGGGGGGTGAGTTTTTGTTGGGGGTCCCTGTCAACGACAAACAGGACGACGTCTTTATGCTTGATGCAAAATCCGGCGCCGTTTTATGGAAGCGCTCCGGAGACGGACCGTGCGCTGCTGATTTTATGGGGAAAGACAAGGTTGTGCTGTACTCGCAAGGGAACGGCATGGTGCCCTTGGTGGCAAGAAGCGGCCTGCCGGTTGAGCCGGAGGGAGAAGGGCAGGAGGGAATCGAAGTTAAAAAAACAAAAACCGGTCTGACGGGTGTGGACTCTGGGCGGGTAGCGTTCACTGCGGACCCAGAAACATTCTTTGCGTTTCAGGGGGATCTCTGCCGGAAGGTGAATGCTCGAGAAAAGCGGATTTTGTTCAGCGTGCCGATCAGGAATGGTTCCGGCGGGTATTTTGTGCATCTCAAAGGGGATAATACGTTTGCAACGATTTCTTCAATCACGGAACGTTCAGGAGTGTTGCAAATTTTTTGGGATGGAAGCGCCGGAAGCGCCGGGGTTGGAGTTCCGTTGCGGTCGGTTCCGCTCGAAGTCGATTTTCAGAGTAACCTTCCCACGCCCTGGGGGCTTCTCAAGCATCCGGTGTCCAAAGAAATTGTGGTCATCAGAGGCAATCAAATACAGGTTTGGCTCGATGCTCCCGACTTGAAGAGCGTTTCAACAAGACATCCCGATGCGGTTGGGTTTTCCTGCCTCCCCGGTGTTATCGTGAAAAGCCGTCGGGTTTCTGGGGGCTCTTACGGTTTTGGATTTTGGGATTTGGCGGGTGCGGCCAAGCTGCCCGTTGCAGAGAAAACAATGGAGCACGGCTTGGGGCCGTCGGCCTGGGTCGAGCTCTCGGTCTCAAGAGAGGGACGCAAAGTCATGGCGCACCTCGGGCGAAACTTGGGGCGCTCAAGTCTGATGGCCTTTGAGATATCCGAAGACGGGCGGACCACGGAGGGCTTGCAAGTGAAGCATACGGGGAGCTATGTGGTTTCTTTCAGTCCCAGCGGCAGGCGCGTCTGTGATTTGAGGCAAATTTTCGATCTCTCCTCAGGAGCGTTAGCGAGTTCAATGGACCGCAAAGGCATCCTTCGTGAGTACGCCTTTGATCAACGGTATTCACCGCTTTTCACCTGGGTGGGAGAGGACAGGGTGGCGGAGGTCTGTGAAGCCCTCGAGGAGGGGGCTTCCAATGTGGCGAAAAGCCAGCGGACTCTGAGAATGTGGGATGCGAGGGATGGGCGGGTACGCTCCACGAAAGTGGCAATCGAAGCGTCTGCGCTGGACGCTTCTCCTGACGGTGCGCATGTGGTGGAGGCGGGCACGGACATGCGGGTGCGGATCCGAAATGGCCTGACTTTGGAGGTGGAGCAACAGTTCCGCCTGCACGACGATGCAATCCTGGCGGTGGCATGGCATCCGAGGCGCCAGATACTGGCAACGGCCTCGAAGGATCACACTCTGAAGATATTTGATCTCAGTACCGAGAAAATTTTGGTGACTCTGTTTTGTTGGTATGAGGAAGGCACAAGGCTGCTCTGGAGTCCGGACGGGGCCTCCCTGATGGTGTTTTCTCCTGGCGGGCCGTATGTGTACACGCCGAAGTTTTAGGCGGGGTGAGAAGAGGGCGCTATTCTCGCGCTGGAGCACGTGGAGGGCCCTTGGATACAGACTGTCTGCGGCGATGCCTGTGTAAACAAAAGCGAGAAAAGTCTTTATTGTAGGCGCATTTTGCAATTGGGGCATTCACGGATTTATGATCACCTGGGAGTTGCACCTGTCCGCGGATGGCCGGACCGAAGGCTCCAGGTGTCGGCGGCCCGTCTCGCGGAGACGCTCCGTCTGGAGACCGATGTCGCCCTGCGCACCGCCAAATCCGATATGGTGCCCTTTCTGATTTGAGCAGGTTTAGAAGAACCCGCCGGAAGCGCCGGGCAGGTCCGGCAGGAGCCCCTCGTGGTGCTCTTATTTGGGTTCGCTGGTTTGCCGAAGATACAGGAAGAGGCTGCGGACATCGGGTTCCTCCAAGCCGTTCAAGGAGCCCCAGGGCATCAGGGGCGCCGGGGGACCTTCAACGTCACGTTGAAGGTAGTGTTTATCTGCTGTATTATTTTGTGCAAATTACTGGATGCACCTCGGGATTAAAAAATGCGTTTCAGATTTTATGTCATAATAAATTAAAATAAAGAAGATGAAATAATGATATTCCATCACAATTTGATTGTATAAAAAAAGGTAATTGCCTGTGTTTTTGACATTAACCAAGCCTGCATGAAAAATGGTTTTATCTCAACCGGTTTAACTGATTTATTAAATAAACATCGTTAATGACTGGATAGGTTGATACTGGTCATCCGTTAAATTCAAAGCGCACCCTATATGATGACTATTCCTGCAAATCGCTCAATATTGACTCCCTCCAGCCCGCTTGATGCCGGAGGCGCGCTCTGCCGGGTGAGGGGCGCCGCTTTTGCGGGCATTGCCGTGAGTGCCGCCTTCCTCGTCGCCCCGGGCGCACGCGCCGCCGCACCGACCCTCCCGACAGGCGCCCAGAACGTCTCCGGCGTCTCGAGCGTTTCCCAAAGCGGCTCCACGCTCACCGTCACCCAGACCAGCGCCAAGGCCGTCATGAATTGGCAGAGCTTCAATGTTGGCGCCGGAAAAACCGTCAATTTCGTCCAGCCCTCGGCCAGCGCCGTCTCCCTCAACCGCGTCATCGGCAACGACGTGTCCGTGATTCAGGGCGCGATCAACGCCAACGGGCACGTGTTCTTGCTCAACCCCAATGGCGTGCTTTTCACTTCGAGCGCACAGGTCAACGTCGGCGGCATCGTCGCCTCCACGCTGAACATGAAGACCGAGGATTTCATGGCGGGCCGCTACACCTTTGAAGGCGCAGGCAGCGGGACCATCGTCAATCAGGGGAACATTACTGCGGCCAAGGGTGGGTTCGTCGGGCTTATTGCGGCGAAGGTGACCAACACGGGCAGCATCGTCGCGCCGGAAGGCTCCGTGCTCGCGGGGGCGGGCAACCGCGTCACGCTCGATCTTGGCGGCCCGATCAAGATCAGGGTGGAGGAGGGTGTGATCGAGGCGCTCATCGAACAGGGCGGTGCCATCCGGGCGGACGGCGGGTTGGTGTACCTCACCGCGAAGGCCGTGGGCGAAGTGACCCGCACGGTCATCAACCACACGGGCATCACGGAGGCCAGGACGCTTTCCGCCGGCAAAGACGGCAAGATCTACCTGATGGGCGGCATGGAGAAGAACCGCATCGCCGTATCGGGCAAGCTGGACGCCAGTGCCCCGAACGGCGGGAACGGCGGGTTCATCGAAACGAGTGCGGCGAATGTGCAGGTCGCGGATGACGTGCGGGTGACGACGGCTGCACCGAAGGGCAAAACCGGAACGTGGCTGATTGATCCGAGCAGTTTTTTAATCATGGCGGGCACTGGAGCCAAGACAGACAGCAGCATCGGCGCCACGACCCTCGGTGACGCTCTCAGTGCAACCGATGTCACCATACAAACCCTTGCCTCTGGGGGCGGGGTAGGTACCATATATATGTTTGCTTCGGTCGTTAGGAGCGGAGGGGACGGCACCACCCAGCTTACGCTTTCCTCGCATGGGGACATTATGTTCAACCCTAATGTAGGCATCTCCGGTTCCGAGGGGCACCCGCTCAGCATCAAGCTCATAGCCAGGTGTCAAAATGGCGATTCTGGGTATGTCTATTTAAATACCAGCTCGTTTCTTCGGAGCTTCGGAGGGGACATCACGATTGGAGGCGGCGACGCGGCGGCCTCTGGAGCCGCGATTGGCCGTGATGGCTACTCTGGGGTCAATCTCGACCGGGTCGCGGTTGATGCAACGAAAGAGGGTACATCGGCGGGGGCTTCGGGTAAGGCAGAGTTTAACTCGGTGATCCCCACGTCTACGGAAGGCGGCAATATCGTTATCCGGGGCGAGGGAAACAGCACCTCAAGTGGTCCCGGGCTCGCAATCGGCATATTTCTTCAACAGAGCACGATTGTCACGGGGGGTGCAGGAAGCATTACCCTCATTGGGAAGGGAGGAGCAAACACCTACGACACAATGAACGGTGGGATCGTGTTTCGGGGGAGTTACATCAAAGCAAAAGAGGGGAACATCTCTGTATCGGGCATGTCGGGTTCTGGGCTGAACCAGTATGGGATCTGTGCAACTATGGATAACGTTTATACAGGCTCAGTGAGTCAAGTCGTCAGCCCCTTCATCGGGACAAACGGCGCTATCAATCTCACGGGAGACAGCTTGGCCCTGTGGGCTGGTAACCTGGTCCTTGTCTCGGGACAGGATTCCTCGATCGCTGCACCGATCATCGGGATTGGCCGGCTTTTTACCTCTCAGTACGGGCTGACTAAATCCGGGGCGGGTGTATTGACGCTCTCCGGAGACGCTTCAGCGTGGGTAGCCCCGGAGGGCACCGCTGCGTCCAACAAATCGGGAACCTTCTCAAATGAAAGTAGTACGATTTTTGCGGAGGTGACCAGAGCGAAGGCCCTCAACGCGTTTGTCCTACCCGTCTATCTGCGCCTGAACACGGGCTTGAGCAGCGTGTACGGGAATACGCCCGCGTTCACGTATTCGCTCTACGACTCCAGTTCGGGAGGCACCGCCATCACGGACGCCCTTCCTTCGGGAACAGCGCTCTGGACCGGACGACCCACGGCGACTTCCAATGCGGCAACCTACAGCCTGACCTATTCCAGCGGAATCACCCTCGGGAAGAGTGGCTACCAGTTAAACGCTGGCGGTGCGGTGCTTTATTCGGTGAACCCACGGCCTGTCACTGTGACGCCGGACGCGAAGTCGAAGGTGTACGGGAATGCGGATCCCGAACTGACGTACTCGATCACGAGCGGCAATCTGATTGGGACTGACCATCTGACGGGTACGCTGACCCGCGCGACTGGTAATAATGTCGGCAACCGTCTCATCAGCGCCTCTGGCTTCAATGATGAGGGGATCAACCCCAATTACGCGGTGACAACCGCGACAGGCCTGCTGACCATCAGCCAGCGCCCGATTACGATCACGGCGGCGGCAAAGACAAAGGTGTACGGCGAGGAGGATCCCGCGCTCACCTACACGGTGACCTCAGGCAACCTTGTCGGGGAAGAGACCCTCACGGGCTCGCTGACACGGACGCCCGGTAACAGCGTGGGAGTATACGCAACCAGTGCTTCTGCGTTGCTGGAGAATGAAAACAACCACAACTACGCGATCACGCCGGTCAACAGTGCGCTGACCATCAGCCAGCGCCCGATTACGATCACGGCGGCTGCGAAGACAAAGGTGTACGGAGACGAAGACCCAGCGCTCATCTATACGGTCACCTCAGGCAACCTTGTCGGGGAAGAGACCCTCACGGGCTCGCTGACACGGACGCCCGGTAACAGCGTGGGAGTATACGCAACCAGTGCTTCTGCGTTGCTGGAGAATGAAAACAACCACAACTACGCGATCACGCCGGTCAACAGCGCTCTGACGATTAGCGCGCGCCCAGTGACGGTGACACCGGACGCGAAGACGAAGGTGTACGGCAATGCGGAACCAGAGTTCACGTATTCGATCACGAGTGGCAACCTCGTCGGGGATGACGCACTCGTGGGTTCGCTGACGCGCACGGCTGGCACCAGCGTGGGCGGTTACGTCATCAGCGCCCAGGGTTTCAATGGTGAGGAGAACAACTCGAACTACGCGGTGACCACCCAGACAGGCCTCCTGTCCATCACCCAGCGCCCGATCACCGTGACGCCGGACCCAAAGTCCAAGGTGTCCGGCATGCAGGATCCCACCTTCACCAACTCTGTCACCAGCGGCAACGTGGTGGAAGGAGACTCGTTGTACGGCTCGCTTTCTCGAGTCGCTGGAGAAAGTCCCGGCTCCTACCTGATCAGCGCCGTGGGCCTTACCCAGAGCGAGGAGAACTACAACTACCAGATCACGGCGGCAAACGGCGAGCTCACCATTTCGGGACTTCCCAAGCCGGTCGAGTCGACCTTGAACAGTGTTTATGTCGTCCCTCCGGTTGTCTCGCGCCCTGCGTCAGCGCAGCTCAATCTGGGGCTGCAGCTCGTGGAAGTGGCTCCCGCCGCTAAAACCGAGTCCAGAGACACCCAGGCCTCGGGCGCTCTCGCCTTCGACCCGGTCGCGGCAGCCAAGCGCGCGCCCGGCACCGTGCTGGTGCTCACCGGGGGAGTGAAAAGGGCCTCAGACGACACTGAGGACGGTTCCTCCAAAAAAGCCTCCTCCAAGCGCTAGGCCCCACCCGAAACCCACCTCCTTCACCTCCGTTATGAATCCATCCCGACCTGACTTCTTTCCAGCAGCCCCGCTCGCCCTCGCAGCGCTCGCCTCCGTGTGCGCGCCCGCAGCGCTTGCGCAGCCCGCGCCCGACGTGGGCCAGGTGCTGCAGCAAATGAAGCGTCCCCCGGAACCGGCCACCAAGAGCCCGAACAGCCAGGCACTCTCCCCGATCGCCGCCCCAGCCAACGAACGGTTTGCTCCGGGCGGGGCGAAGGTGGTCGTGCGCTCCTTCGTTTTTGGCGGCAACCAGTCCATCAGCAGCAAAGCCCTGGCCGCAGTCCTCGCGAACGCGGTGGGAAAACCCGCGGACATGGCGACCCTGGGCCGCTTGGGCGAGGCGGTGTCGGAATTCTATCATACCTCCGGGTATCCCTTCGCCCGGGCCTACCTGCCGCCCCAGGAGGTGAGCGGCGGCGTTGTGAAGATCGAGATTCAGGAAGGCCGTTTCGGCCGGGTACTCGCAAAGGGCGAGAACCCTTTCTGGGTGGCGCAAACGCAGTCCTTTCTCAAGCCGCTCAAAACGGGAGAACTGATCAAGAGCGCGGGGTTGGAGCGGGTGACTTTGATCCTCGACGACCTGCCCGGAACGAAATTTGTTCCAGTGATGCAACCCGGCGACAAAGTGGGGACGGGGGATCTGAGCGTGTACGAGCAACGGGGGCAGCTTCTGAGCGGCCAGATCGGGGCGGACAATTATGGCAACCGGTATACGGGGGCTTACCGCCTCAATGGGACGGTGAACATCAATAGTCCGCTTTTGATGGGCGACCAGATCGTGCTCACGAGCTCTGTGACCGATGAGGCGCTGTGGTTTGGGAGCGCGAGTTATTCGTTGCCCCTGGGCGGGGGCGGGTTGCGCGCGAACGCGGGCTTCACGCATACGCAGTACGAGCTCGGGAGTGACTTTAAGTCCTCCAACACGACGGGGACGGCTGATATTTCCAGCGGCGGGTTCAGTTATCCGCTGGTGCGCTCGACCAATGTCAATTTGAAGTTGGTCTTGAGCTACCAGCACAAGGAGTTGCACGAGGATGTGAACACCAACGTCACCAACAAACGCAGCGACAGCGTTCCGCTGAATGCTGAGTTCGAGCTGCGCGACAACATCGGCGGCGGCGGGGTGACCTACGGTTTGGTGGGGCTCACCTACGGAAGTTTGAGCCTCCCGAGCGAACGGCTCTCCGCGGATACCAACCACACGAACGGGAGTTTTTCAAAGGCCAACGCTGATGTGATGCGGGTGCAGGCGCTTCCTCAGAATTTCAGTTTGTTCGGACGCGCGGGTGGACAATGGGCCGGCAACAATTTGGACTCGTCTGAAAAACTAAGTTTGGGTGGGGCCAGCGGCGTGCGTGCGTATCCGAATGGCGAGGCGCTGGGGGATTCGGGTTGGGCGGCGCAGCTTGAGTTGCGCAAGACGATCGGGAAGTACTCGCCCTATGTGTTCGTGGATGCGGGAGGTATCCGGGTGAATAAGTCGCCGGTGGCTGGGGAGGACAATTCGCGCGACGTTGGGGGAGGCGGAGTGGGGCTGCGCTATCAGCGTGAAAAGTGGGAGTTGAACGCGTCGGCCGCGTGGCGCGCGTGGGGTGGGACTCCGGAGGCGGACACGCACGTGCACGGTGGAAAACCGTGTATGTGGGTGGGGGTGAACTACAAGTTTTAGGCGGCTGAGGGTTTGCTGCGGTGGCGGGGCTTTTTCTGCGCCGGACCTCCTTGTGAATGTATATTCTTGAGACTACTCTGGGGCATGGCTTCCACACTCACTCCCGAGTATCTTGCGGCTCTGCGCCACACCACTGGCGCCCAAAGGCTCCGCACCGCCTTTAGCCTGTACTGGTCCGCTCGGAAACTTAAAGCCGCACGCGTACGTGAATTACATCCGGACTGGAGTGACAAACAGGTGCAGCAACGCGTCAAAGAAATCTTCCTGCATGCCTCCTCTTGAGCCCTTTCTGATTTTTACCCGAAAGCTCAACGAGCTGGATCTTCGATATATGGTCACCGGCAGTGTTGCTGCCATCTATTACGGAGAACCCCGCATGACAAACGATGTTGATATCGTCGTTTTCCTTCGCCCAGAAGATGCGCTCCGGCTCGAGCCGGCTTTTCCTCAAACCGAGTTCTACTGTCCACCACGCGAAACCATTCAGATCGAACAGGCTCGAGGGCAGAGAGGTCACTTTAACCTCATTCACCATGAATCAGGCTTCAAGGCTGACATTTATCTCGCTGGCGCGGATTCCCTCCACGCTTGGGGGCTCGCCCGACGACACCGTGCCGAAATCGAGGGCGACCAAATTTTCTTCGCCCCTCCCGAATACGTCATTTTGCGGAAACTTCAGTTCTACCGGGAAGGTAAATCCACCAAACACCTCCGAGATATTCACCGCATGATCAATGTTCTTGGTCCTGAATGGGATAAGCAAGAACTCCTTAGCCTTGTCCGGGAGCAGCGCGTCGAGCCTGAGTGGCAAGCTGCCTTGGAATGCAACGATTGAGCAGGTTTAGAAGAACCCGCTGGAAGCGCCGGGCACGTCCGGCAGGGTGCCAATAGAGGCGAGCTTATTTGGGCTCGCTGGTTTGCCGAAGATACAGGAAGAGGCTGCGGACATCGGGTTCCTCCAAGCCGTTCAAGAGGCCCTCGGGCATCAGGGAGTTTGGACTCACTTCGCGGGACTTGATCTGATCCTTGGCAACCACGACCGGAGCGGGGGAACCAGGGACCTTCAACGTCACGGTGGAGGCGTTTTCAGCGCCAATGATGCCGGCTTGCAGCGAGCCATCCTTCAGGGTGATGTAGACAAGCTGATAGTCCTTCCCGATGACGGCGTTGGGATCGATGATGTTCTGCAGCAGATATTCGAGGTCGGTGTAGCCCCCGGTCAGGTGGGGACCGATGTCGCCGCCGGTTCCAAAAAGTTGGTGGCAGAGGCCGCAGGAAACGCGGAAGAGCTCGCGGCCGCGTTTGAGGTCGGCGCGCAGCACGGAGGGTTCATCGAGGAACTTTTTGAAGTGATCGATATTGCCGCGCTTGACGTAGTCACTGGCATTGAGTTTACCCCAGTTTTTCTCCAGCCATTCATTAAACTGGGGGCTGTTAAAGCCTTGGATCTTACGGGCGAGCGGGGCGGTGAGCAGGTCTTTTTTGAGGAGGCCAGCATCGATGCCCTCGAGCAACGCCTGTGCGCCTGCAGCGTGGGTGAGGAGAGCACTGAGGGCTTCCGCACCCTCTGCGCCCTTGAGATTGGGGAGCATCTTGACAAGGAGGGCGCTTGTTTTTGGTCCGGGGAATGCGGAGAGCGCTCCCAGAGCGTTCTTGCGCAAGGAACCGGGTTGGTTTGCGAGGGTGGTGATGAGGTCGCTCGCTTCGGGATCGCGGGTTTTGGCGAGGATCGCCAAGGCTTCCACGCGCTCAGGTGCGGGATTTTGCTCGCCCGCGAGTGTGGCGCGCAGTTCGGCGAGGGCATGGGTGTTGCCGAAGACGATGGCGATTTCGCGGGCGGTTTTGCGCACCGCCAGGTTGGAGTCTTTGGCAAGGGCGGCGTAGGTGGTTGCCCAGGCGACGGGTTCTTTGAGGCGGGTCTGGCCTGCGAGTCCGGCTTTGATGCCGGCGAGCAGAGGGGGGCGGAGCGCGGGGTTGGTTTTGAGCAGGAGCTGGCTCAGGAGTTCGAGGGGTTCGCCCTTGGCACTGGGTTCAATGGCGGCTGCGGTGAGGCGGCGCGCGGTGAACTCAACGAGGCCTTGGAAGGGCGTTTTTTCTACGAAAGCCAGAGCCCGCTCGGGGGCAGCCGCCGCCGCCGGTTCGAACGCGTACCAGAGGAGAAGGGGGATATTTTGGTCTTGGACGTCTTCGGAACGTTGCGCGAGGGATTCGAGCCAGGTCCAGCGCTCGGGCAGCTCGAGGCGTTGGAGAGCCGAGGCGATGCGCCGTCTGACTACGGGGGAGGGATCGGCTGCGGCGAGTTTGCTAATGCTGGCGAAGACGCTCTGAGAGGGTTGGCCTTTTTCGCAGGCGCAGGTGATGGCCCAGCCGCGCACCGCGTCGCTTTTGGCTTCGAGGGCACGAAGCAGGGAGGCTTCGGAGAGGGCGTCCAGAGCATGCAGCGTCCAGAGTGCGCGGAGCTGACGCGTATCGTCCTGGTTTTTGAAAAGGATCTCCTCAAGGGCGGCGGTCGTGGCAGCGTTTGCACCGCGCTCTTGCAGAAGACGGCGGGCGTGGCGGACGTACCATTCGTTGGCGTTGAGATGGTGGGCCACCAGTTCGGCATCGCTGAGTTTGGCAAGGTCGACTTTCACGGGTTTCACCGCGGCTGTGGCGATTTTGTACATCCGGCCATTGGAGCGGTCGGTGTATTCCTTTTGCTGATGGCAGGGCACCTTGTCGTACCAGTCGTTGATGAAGACGCCGCCGTCCGGGCCGTATTGCGGGGAGAGGCCGCGGAACCAGCGGTCTTCGCTGATGGCGAAATCGATTTTCTTTTCGCTGCGGAAGCCGCTGCCTGCGGGGATCATGGTCTCGCAGCGCAGTTTGTTCATGTGGATGTCGTTGAAGAAAAACTGGTCGCGCCATTCAGCAGGAAAGGCGCCGCCGAGATAAATCATGGCACCGCAGTAGGCGGCTTTTTCGTAGCGGCCCCAAGCGATGGTTTTGATGTCATCGTAGGTATGGGTGTCCGGATGCGGGCCGGCCTGGCGCTGATAGCGGGCCCCCTGAATGGCGTGCCACATATGGGGGATGACGCAGGCTTCGAAGAACGCTTCGCCGTGATCATTCCAGTCGACCCCCCACTGGTTGCTGCCACCTTCGCTCCAGCGTTCGAAGATTTTGCGGGTCGGGTGAAAGCGCCAGACGGCGGCGTCTACGGTGATGCGCTCAGAAGGTTTGGCGCCGGGTTTGCCTACGAGGGAGCGATTGAAAACGCCCTGGGTGCCGTAAAGCCAGCCGTCCGGTCCCCAAATGAAGTCGTTGAGGGTCTCGTGGGTGTCGCTCATTTCCCAGCCATCGAGAAGAATCTGGGGTTCGCCTGCAGGCTGGGGGGTATCGCCGTCTTTGAGTGGAATGAAAAGCAGGTTCGGAGGTGCGCCGAGCCAGACTCCGCCGAAGCCCACTGCGATGCCGCTGGTGAAGGTGGCCTTGTCCCAGAAGACGGTCTGCTTATCGAAGGTGCCGTTGCCTTTGGTGTCTTCGAGCACGAGGATGCGGTCCTTGGATTGTCCGGGGCTGGCGGGGTAGTTGGTGTTTTCGACCACCCAAAGCCGGCCCCTGTCGTCGATAGTGTAAGCGATGGGTTGGACCATTTGAGGTTCGCCGGCAATGACCTGGACATGAAAGCCGTCTGGCACTTTGAGGGCGGCGGCGGTGCCCGAGGGGGTCAACGCGGCAGTGCTCGCGACTGGGCGCCGTTTGTCCTCAAGGGGCGATTCGGCCAGAGCTGTTGAGGAAAGGAGGGTGAGAGCAAGAAGAACGCGCATGATGGGGGTGGCTTGAAAGAAGACGGGGGAAACAGGATTACCTAGTGTTCAAACTGACTAAGCCCGATGTTAGCCACTAAAGACTTGAGATCAACGCCGCAATCGTTTGCTCTGGGCGGCGCATGGACGGTTCCTTGTGGGAGCTTGCTTCTCCATGGGAGTGCGGTCACCTTATCAATCAGGAATATTATGGCGCTGATTAACTGTCCCGAATGCGATAAGCCGGTTTCTTCCGCCGCTCATGCCTGTCCGCATTGCGGATTTCCTGTGGCAGAGAAGCTCAAGGCTTCATCGGCCCTAACGACTCCAGGCGCGGAGATTCATTCCGCCGAGTTGCTCCTCGAGGTGCGC
The DNA here is from genome assembly GCA_947476255.1 of Chthoniobacteraceae bacterium. Lineage (GTDB taxonomy): Bacteria > Verrucomicrobiota > Verrucomicrobiia > Chthoniobacterales > Chthoniobacteraceae > Chth-196. The sequence continues at coordinate 42,633 of CANJPY010000005.1, forward strand.
CCGTCCTGGTGGAACTATTTTTGGCACCTGTTGTTCTGCTGGTTGGTTGTGCCGGTTGTCGTCGCTTGGTGGCAGCGTGCAGGCACGGTCCTCAGGGTTTACCCCAACAGGGTAACCTTGGAGCGGGGATTATTCTCAAAGTGCTACCAGGACTTCCTGCCTCGGGACATTCGCTCGATCGACGTGGATCAAAGTTTTATCGCGAGAATGGCGGGCATTGGGGATATCACGATTTCGACGGCCGCGGCGGTCGAGGGTGCAGAGCGGATTGAGGGGGTGCCGGATCCGAGAGGCATTCGCGAGTTGATTCTGGCTCAACGAGGCAGTCATTAAGGACGGCATCTGATACCATTTCGTTTAACTTTATCGATGATTGAAAGACCTCAGCTCCGCGGTCCCAGGAGAGAAAGACCAGTTTTCTTCAAGATTTGGCATGAGGAGTGCCAACGAGAATGGATTTTGTCGGTTAACACTCAAGCCGTTCCAAAGGAAAGGCTGGCACCGCAGCCCCGATGGGGGATTGCAGGGCCAGCCTAAATTGGGCCGACTTGGAATCATCGGCTCAGGGCTGAGAGAGAAGCATTAAAGCTCTATTTGTCAGCCGGCTTCTCTGGCGAAGGCTTGGGAGCTTCTTCTTTTGGAGCTTCAAGCTTCGGTGCTTCAAGCTTCGGAAGGGCGTTTGCGGGGGCCTCCGGTTTTGGGGCTTCTGCCGGCTTCTCTGCCAGCAGTGTGGAGCGCTCCTTGAGCAACGCGTCCAAACGGAACTTCGCGACCAAAAAGCCACGGCCTTCGAGTTTCTTCTCCTTGGCGAGTTTTTCGGCAAGCTGCGTCTGTTTTTTGGTGAATTCCTCATCCAAACGCGTCTTGTCCTCGGGTTTCTCCTCTGCACCAGCCGTGCGCTCTTTGGGCAGGACGGCCGAGACACTCACAAAGACAGGGATGTTTTCCCCCTGTTCCTTGCCGAGTTGAAGTTCGTAGGTGAACCCATCAAACGTCGCGATTGAAGCCGTCACTGCCGGTTCCGATTTCACCTCGGGTGCGAGGACGTCGGCGATGGTCGCCGCATTCAGGATGTTCGCCAGTGACGAGACTTTGGACGCGTCAACCTTCTCCTCGGCTTTTGCGTTGGCGAGTTGCCATTCAGCAGTCGCAGACTCGCGACTCAGGGCCCACGTTTGTTCGCCCTTCACAGAGACCGCTTTGGCCCCCTCGACACTGATGAAGTCGGTGGCGACCCAGCGCGTGGGTGAGGGGTCAATGTCGTCGAGCGTTTCGGCCACCAAGGAGACCTTCGGCGAAGATCCGGCCTTGAGGTAGCGTCCGGCAGGGAAGCCCTCGGAGGCGCCTCCGAAACCCATGTCGGGAGCGTCGGATTTACGGAGGTGTTTTTTGCCCAGCAAGAGTGAGCCAATTTCCTTTCCGTCCGCGTTCAGGAACTGCACCAGAGTTCCCGCATTGTCTCCCTTGCCGGGTTCGACAAGGTCCAGCTTTGCGAACTGGGACGGACCAATCTTCACCTCCTGGACCGTTTTAAGGTCCCAGAGTTTGCGGAGCATGGAACTGACCTGCTCAAAATTGGCAGGATAATTCGCACGTTCCTGCACGGTCCAGAGGTCGTCCTTTTTGACAAGGTTGAGCTCTGAAGCCGCTGATTTGATGGTAAGACGGGCCACGTCGTTGATGGGGAACTCCAGCACTTTGAGGCCTGTTCGGCTGGTTTCGGACCAGGCCGCCTGATCGGTCTTGGAGTGCGTGAACCAGGCAATGCCGAGCGCGATGCCAACGGCAAGAAGTAGGGCGAGTTGTTTTCCTTTCATAGTCTTCTGGAATTAACGGGCTGCGCGGCGTTTGAGGCGTAGAATGGCAAGCCCCAGGCCGGCCACGGCGACGAGCAGCGGCATCAGAGCGATGTTGAGCCACTTGATGCTGTTTTCGAGGGAATCAATGCCCACACGCAGTTTCTTGCGCTCTTCCTTGAGCTGCAGTTTTACTTCGCGTTCCTTCACCCGGAAGTTGTTGATTTCCTTCTGTTGTTCAGGCGAGAGGATAAAGCGTTGTCCGCCTTTTTCTCCCTTGTCGCCTTTGGCCCGCTGCAGTTCGTTGAGCTTGTTTTGAGCTTCGGACAGGCTGCCTTCAAGACTCTTGATTTTGTCCTGAAAGGCCGCCTCCGCTTTGGCCTGCATCTGTTTGACCACCGTGAACTGACGCTCACGCGACGCGCGACTGCGCACCGACACCAGATTGCTGTCGCCAGCCATCTGTTCAATGGCGCTCTGCGCGAAGGCAAGGTTTCCGTTGGCGGGCATCACCATGCGCTGGCCGCCGAATGGATTCATGACCTCCTGAACGGCGATGGGATCCTGAATAAAGTCGGAGTCGCCGATCAGAAGCACCGAGGTCTCTTCCTTGGATTCCTTCAAGCCTTCGGCGGCGGGTTTCTCGTCCTTTTTCTCGTCGGGCCCTGCGGGGGCGGCCTTTGGTTTGCCTTCGGGGAAGGCGGTCTTGAATTTACCCGTGAGGCGCAGCGCAAGGGCTTGTTCCGTTCCCGAGGCTTTGAAGTCCTTGATGATTTTTTCGCCTCCAAACTGGGCGCTCATGGGGTCAATCAACTGGGAGTTCTTGGAGGTGTGAAGAAGAACCGTCTGCTTCAAGCCTTCGGCTGGGGTGCCTGAGAAGACGCCGGCGAACGCGAGGAACAGGTTGTTGGCATCGGCGCTGACGATGTCGTCGCGGTTGATGGCCTGTTCGTTTAACGCAAGCACGGCGGGCTGTCGGCCCTCGCGGGTGCGGCCGACAAAATCCAGGTCAGCGACCACTTTGGAGCTGTCAAAGGTGATGCCCCAGGCCCCCATGAGTTTGTCCATGGAGGAACGGCTGCCCATGTTCATGCCCATCGGGTTCCCCGCGGAGCTGCGGTCGAGAACGCTTTGGGGGTCGAGGAATGCGATGAGCTTGCCTCCACGCAGAACGAACTGGTCGACGGCGTACTGGGAGGCATCAGAAAGGCCCTTGGGATGAAGGAGAATGAGCACCTTGACATCGGCGGGGATTTCCTCGGCCGCCATGGGCACGTCCTTCACGGTGAAGTCCCGTTTGATTTCGCTGATGAGCGCCCAAGGCTGCTGTCCGGCCTGGCCCATACGCATCATCATCGGGTTCGTGGGCTGGCCGCCATAGGGCAGCGGACTCATGACACCGATCACGGGCTTCTCTGCGCTCATCACGCGGGAGATGGCGCGCGCCAGATCGTATTCCAACAACCGCTCGCGCTCCGGGGTCAGGAACGGAAGCGCTTGTTTTTGGTCGAGCATGCTGATGCTAACCCCGAGGTAGATGGGTTCGCCATCCATGCGAGCCTGTCCTTCGATGCCATCAAGGCGCGCCGAGTCTTCGGCTTCCGAGTCAGGCACGGGATCAAGTTTTTGGATCTCAATCTGTCCCTTGGAAGCCTGGCGGAATTCACCGAGCAGGTCCTCCACTCGCTGGGCGTAGGTTTTGAGCATCACCGGCATCCGCGTGTCGCCTCGGGTGCAGTAGAAGCGAATCTGGATGGGGGTGTCCAATTTGGAGAGGATTTTACGCGTACCCGCCGAGAGCGTGTAAGCGTGTTCTGCGGTGAGGTCGATGCGTGTTTTCGCCCCGGAGGCGAGCGCATTGACGATCACGATGATCACAAACATCGCCACGACGCCGAGTGACGAATAAAGCCAGGTTTCGAGACCTTTGTTTTTCATGGTTGAAAAAGAATTGGGTTGTCTTGTTTACACTCAGCCCGCGCGGTGCGTGCGGACAATGACTCCTGTCGTGAACAGGGAGAAAACGATGACGGAGAGGAAATAGAGAATATCCCGGGAATCGAGGACCCCCTTTTGGATGCTCTCAAAGTGGGTCATCACACTAAAAGCTGCGATGGCATCCACCAGAGTTGGACTCGCCCAGTGCACGAGCATGTTGGTGACGGGCGGGTAGCCGGCGAGAATCAGGAACAGGGAGAGCACCACCGACACGATGAAGGCAACCACCTGGTTGCGGGTCATGGCGGAGGTCATCGCGGTGATGGAGAGGTAGGCGCCGCCCATGAGAAGGCTGCCCACGTAACCGGCGAAAATGACGCCGTTGTCCGGATTTCCGAGATAATTGACGGTCATCCACATGGGGAAGGTGAGTCCCAGGGCAAGGGCGACGACGGCCCAAGCTGCGAGGAACTTGCCAAGGATGGCCTGCCAGGGGGTGACGGGCATCGTGAGCAGGAGTTCGAGGGTGCCGAGGCGGCGCTCCTCGCTCCACATCCGCATGCCCACGGCCGGAACTAGGAACAGGTACAGCCAAGGATGCCAAGCAAAGAAGGCTTCCAGACTGGCCTGGCCGCGTTCGAAGAATCCGGCCACCATGAAGGTGAAGAAGCCGGAGAGCATCAGGAAGATGACAATAAACACAAAGGCCACTGGCGAGGCGAAGTAGCCGGTTAATTCGCGTTTTGCGATGGTAATGACAGGTTTCATTGAGCCTCCTTTCCAGAGGATTTGGTGTCGGGAAGAGTGATGTTGCGGAACACTTCGTCGAGGCGTCCCTCCTCGGTGTGCAGTTCCAGAAGCGTCCAGTGTTCTTTGGTGGCGAGTTCGGAGATGGCCCGGGCGAGGTCTTCGCTTGCCGTCTGTTTGCGCGGGAACGCGCGCACGGCTACGGGGGATTCACTGAGAACCACCGAGTGGTCCACGCCGCTGAGGGCGTCGAGTTTGGCGGCCACAGCCTTGCCGCTGCCCGAACCGAGGCGCAGGGTGATGGAACCGGCCTGTTTGGAGCGGCGTTTCAATTCGGCTGGGGTGCCGTTGGCGACGATGGTGCCGCGGTCGATGATGATGGCGCGGGAACACACGGCTTCAACCTCCTCGAGGATGTGTGTAGAGAAAATTATGGCCTTTTTCTCGCCCATCCGACGGATCAGGGTGCGGACTTCGTGCTTCTGGTTGGGATCCAGGCCGTCGGTGGGTTCGTCCAGAATCAACACTTCGGGGTCGTGGATGATGGACTGGGCAAAACAGGTGCGGTGTCTGTAGCCTTTGGAAAGGGTTTCCACGCTCTGATGGAGCACGTTTTCGAGGAAACACATTTCCACCGCGCGGTCGACGGCCTTGCGCTGGGCGGGTCCCGAGAGTCCGCGCAGTTCGGCGGTGAAGGACAGGAAGCCGAGGACGGTCATGTCGGCGTAGGAGGGGGCGTTTTCGGGGAGATAGCCGATGAGCCGTTTGGCTTCGATGGGGTTCTCGACGATGTTGAAGCCGCCAATGATTGCCTCGCCTGCAGAGGGAGGAATAAAGCCGGTGATCATACGCATGGTGGTGCTCTTTCCTGCGCCGTTTGGCCCAAGAAAGCCCAACACCTCGCCCTTCTCGACCTTAAAGGAGACGCCGCTGACGGCGACCTTGGGGCCGAACGTTTTTTTCAAGTTTTGGACTTGGATCATGGATAAAGACAAAGGTTTCGCCCTGAAATACAGGTGCGATGACAGACAGACAACACACCATTGAAAAGTGTTCGAAAAAAATTAAACTGGGGAGGTGATTCTCGGGAAGGAGCGCAGGGGTGTCTTTGTCGCACAAAGAGGGAAGCGTCTGGGCAAACCAGAGGCGTGTTCATTAGTTTCCGTCTCAGAGGATGTACTTGGCGGGCCATTTTTGAGTAGACTGGTTTTCTGTCAAAATTGTGGCGCCATTTCCTATGGCGCCATTTCCTTTGGCGCCATTTCCTTTGGCGCCACTTCCTTGAAGCTCCTTGGCAGTCCTTAGATCATGAGTCCGTCGATTTCCGCCCTCTACAGCCAGATTCCTTCAGTACAGACCCCAGAGGGGATCAGTAACAGCGTGATGCAATTCTGCCAGGCGCCCGAGTTTTTTCCGCTGGTTGTTCAGAAGCAGCTCAGGAATGAAGCATTGAAAGCTTTTTTTCAAGGAAGGCGCCTTGAAAAGCTCTTCATCGGCGAGAATATCAACAGGTTTGACGCCGAGTCCATGCCTTGGCAGGTGGAGGTCTTGACGCCTGAGTTTTTTAATGTGGAGGATGCCGGCCTTCGCCGTTTGAGGCGGAAGAGTTTGGAAGGGGCGGTGGTGCTCCTCAACAACAATGACATCGCGAAAGCGCGTGCCAGCGGAGGGTATCGGGATTTTTTTGAGGGTTGTGCTCAAACAATTTTTGTGGCTTGGGACTGGGATAACCATCACTGGCTTGAGAACAGTGTATTTGTGGCGGCGCATTCGGACCTGTATTGCCCCGCACATCACGAGAATCTTTATTTGCTCTCGCGGTATAACTGGCAGATTGCAGGGCCTGTTTATTGCGCCAGCTTTCAGTGGCCGCGCGCCTTTCTTTCCAGTTGGCTTCCGCACATTGTAGGCGCTCAGCGCTCCAATGATCCTCTCGGAAAGCACGTACCTTACGCGATGTTTAACTTTCGCAACAGTGTGATCGCTACGCTTTCTGCACAGTTTCCGACGGTTGGGTTCAGTGACCAAACATTTCTTTCGCGCACTCTCGAGGACCGGCTTCTCGAGTGGTGTGGGCACAAAGTGCATTGGATCATGCCGGTTTTGAACGACGTGCCCATCCGGATTCTTGACGCGTTGATCACCGGAGGAATACCGGTGGTTCCGGCTTCAATGAAGTTACTGCCTCTCATCCGGGAGATTCCAGAAGAGTACATTTTGTTTTTTTCGCCCGGGGATGTGGTGTCTGCGCAAGGGGTGGTGGCGAGGGCGGTGAAACGATTTGATGAGGGCGGGGTGGATAAAATCATCGAGCGCCACCAGTACGCCCTTGCTCACCATCACGCGGAGACGCGCATTTCCACCATTCTTGATTTGGTGCGGCGAGAGTTTGGTCTTTGAAAGATGGCAGGATTGGGGGTTGGCGGTGATTCTTCAGGAATGGGCGCCGCGGAAGCTCTGGAGATATGAGAGTTTAAAAACGTGCAGGTTCATTCGCCAGGTTGGGCTGAATCATGATTTGAGGCAGTGCTGTTGTGCGTAGGCACGCTGGCAGGTGAGATGCAGTGAGCAATCTGTTTGATGGCCCGCTTCATGCTGTTAGAAACGAAACAGATTTTCTATGCGAGGCCCTTATAGACATACCAAAATTATTGCCACCCTCGGACCAGCCACGGAGTCCAAGGAAATGCTCGCCAAGTTGATTTTGGAAGGTGTCGATATCATGCGCTTGAATATGGCGCACGCATCGCCCCAGTGGGTTGCGGACTCTGTCTGGTTCATCCGGGAGGTGTCTAGTGAAGTGGGACGGCATGTGGGGGTGATGATGGACGTCAAGGGGCCGGAAATCCGGACCGGGGTGGTGGAAAGCCCGCTGAGCCTGAAGGTGGGGGAGCGGGTGGAGTTTTATATTGAAAGTTCTCTACCCACGGGGGACATCCCTGCGGTGACGGTGAACTATCCCGGCCTGCCGGGGGATCTTGAAGTAGGGTCGACGGTGCTCGTGGACAGCGGGTTGATCCGCATGCGGGTGTTCGAGAAGGATGCGGAGCGAGTGCGTTGCGAGGTGTTGACCCCCGGCAAAATGGGGTCCAAGCGGCACATTAATCTTCCCGGGGTGTATGTAAATCTACCGTCCCTGACCAAAAAAGACCACGATGACCTCCGGGCGGGGGTGGAGGCGGGGATTGATTTTGTGGCGTTGTCCTTTGTTCGCGAGGCTGAGGACGTTCGGATCCTTCGCCGCTATCTGGAGAGCCTTGGCTCGCACGCAAAAATCATTGCAAAAATCGAGGACCAGGCTGGGGTGCGCAATATGGTGGAAATTATCCGGGAAGCGGACGCGATCATGGTGGCGCGGGGGGATCTGGGAATCGAGATCGACTATCACCGGCTGCCGTTGGTGCAGACCGAGCTGGTGCACGCCTGCCAGGAGGCGGGAAAACCGGTGATCATTGCCACGCACCTGCTGGAGACGATGATTCATTCCCCGATGCCCACACGTGCGGAGATTTCCGACGTGTCCAACGCGATCCGGGAACAAGCCGATGCGGTGATGTTGTCAGGGGAAACCACCACGGGAGACTATCCCTTGGAGTCCATCCGGGTGTTGAAGGACATCATAGGAACCATGGAGCCCTCGGTTCCCAAGATGCTCAACTCCAAAATTGTATTGGAAGAGCCGAAGGCCAAAATGCTTCGCTCTGCGGCGGTGCTGGCTCAAGAGTTGGGCGATTCGGGGATCGTTGTTTTTACGCGGAGCGGTTTTCTGGCCTATATTTTGGGGGCCTTGCGTGCGCGTGGGGTGCCGATTTACGCTTTCACGGATGTGGAGTCGGTTTTCCGCCAACTGCTGCTGCCTTGGGGTGTGGAGCCATTTCTCATGGAGTTTTCCACTGACCCCGAGGTGACGATCGTAAACGCGATAGCGTGTTTAAAACGCAAGGAGTGGAGCAAACCCGGCACTTGGCTGGTGGTCATTACGAATGCGCTAGCTGAAGACAAGATTATCGACACGATCCAGCTGCGGCAGGTGCCATGAGGCGGGAAGGCTCGCTCTTCGCGCTGTGTCGGAGTTCTCCTGTGTTTGCCAGGTGAGGCCGTTTTCAGGAGGACTTCAGGAGGACTTCAGGAGGGGCGTGTTTTTTTGCCCTGGCGATAAACGGCCCTTGTCTAAAGGGGAGGGCGGCGGCAACACTAGTGACCTCACCTTCCCATGAACCAAGACTCCACTCGCTTTGCTACAGACTCGGCCCTGTCGCGCCGTCACTTTCTTCAACAAGCCTCGCTGGCGAGTGCCGTCGTGGCCTCGTTGCCGCTCGAGCGCGTGGCGCACGCGGGCGCGGGGAACGGACCGTTGAAACTGGCGCTGGTTGGAGGTGGAGGACGCGGTTCAGGGGCGGCGAATCAGGCGTTGCGTACGGAAGCCAATGTCAAGTTGGTAGCGATGGCGGAACTTTTCCCCGATATTGCGCGCGCGACCCTCAATAATCTCAAGAACCAGCATCCTGAAAAAGTAGATGTGCCTGAAGAGCGGCTATTTATGGGGTTTGAGGGGTATAAGCAGGCGATTGCGGCGTGCGACGTCGTTATTTTGGCAACACCCTGTACGTTCAGGCCGCTGATGTTTGAGGAGGCGGTGCGGCAGGGGAAGCACGTTTTCATGGAGAAACCGGTGGCCGTGGATGCGCCGGGAGTGCGTCGTGTGCTCGCGGCGGCGGCGGAGGCCAAGCGCAAGAATTTGAAGGTGGGCGTTGGGCTGCAGCGCCGCCACAAGCCAGGCTATCAGGAAACGGTCAAGCGGGTGCAGGATGGGGCCCTCGGGCAGATTATGTATGCCCGGACGTTTTGGAACATGGGGACCGCTCGCGCGATGCGGCCTCGGGATCCGGCCTGGAACGAGTTGGAGTACCAGCTTCACAACCAGTTTTATTTCGCCTGGCAGTGCGGGGATATTCATCTCGACATGGGATTGCACAACATCGACGTGATCAACTGGATCAAGGGAATGTATCCCGTGCGCGCGCTGGGAGTGGGGGGGGCGGAGGTGCGCCGTGGCAAGGAGGCTGGCTGCCTGTATGACCATTTTTCCATCGAGTACGAGTATGCCGACGGCACGCGTCTCTTTGCTCAAAACCGCCAGATTCCCGGCTGCTTTAACTACGTGGCGGAAGCCGCACACGGCACGTTGGGATCCGTCGAGATGTTGAATGACCGGAATATCTTCAACATTACGGGGCCGAATGCCTGGAAATACGAGTTGGAGAAACCCCTGGTCAATCCCTACCAGCAGGAGCATAACGATTTATTCAATGCGATCGTTCAGGATCTTCCGTACAACGAGGCGGAACGCGGGGCGCTCAGTTCGATGACGGCCATCATGGGCCGAATGGCCGGGTATTCAGGCAAGAAGATCGAGTGGGACGAGGCGCTGCAGTCGGAACGTTTGATGAACAAGCCGATCACTTCCCTTCAGGATCCTGCGCCGGTGCAGCCAGACGAAAACGGGGTGTACCCCTTGCCGGTGCCCGGGCGCTACGAGGCCATTTAGTCTGGGGTGCGCGCTTGTGGTGCGTAATGCGGTTACAGAAACCGATTGATTGTAAATTGTTTGCGGTCCTGATTTTTCAGGAAATCCATTATTTTAGGCTTTGGCGGGGGTGAATTTCTGGCAAAGCCTCAAGAGCGCAGCGTGCGCTAAAAATAGCGCTTGTAGTTATGTAAATAATCTGTAAATGGGTTGTGTGTCTTCCCTCGAACATGCGGTTCCTAATTGCTAGTTTTATTAGCACTTGGCTCTTGGCTCAGGCTTACGCCGGAGATTGGCGTATTGAGACTTTGTCGGGAGGCGGGAATCCAGGGTACGCAGGAGATTTCGGCGCTGCGCTGGGAGCGCTTGTGGACAGTCCGTTCGGGGTCGTGCGCGGACCGGATGGCGCTCTGTGGATTTGTGAGGCCGGAGGGCAGCGGATTCGGCGCATCCGGGCGGACGGGATTATTTTCACCATGGCGGGCAGGGGAAAGGCAGGGTTTACGGGAGATGGCGGCTCCGCGCTGGAGGCGACTTTTTCCAAGCCGCAAGACATGTGCTTTGACGAGAGCGGCGATGCGTTTGTGGCGGACACGGCAAATCATGTGATCCGGAAGGTGGACATGAAGTCGGGGAAGATTTTCACGATCGCCGGCACAGGGTTGAGGGGGTACGACGGGGATGGAGATTTGGCGACGCTCGCGCACCTCAAGCAACCGGGGAGTATTCAAATTGGTCCGGATGGAAATCTTTACATCTGCGATGCGGGCAACCATGTCATTAGACGGGTGGACGCCAAGACCGGCATCATCCGTAATATTGCCGGGACGGGCAGGCCCGGGCCAACTCCCGATGGCGCAGTTATTGCTGGTACGCCGCTCATGGGGCCGCGCGGCATCGATTTTGACAGGGAGGGCAACCTCTGGGTGGTGACCTCGGACGGCAATCAAGTCTTCAAATTGGACCTTAATGCGGGGATAATTCACCACGTCGCCGGAACGGGCGCCAGGGGATTTGCTGGTAACGGGGGACCTGCGAAGTCAGCCACTTTTAGCGGTCCCAAAGGCATCGAGTTGGACGCTGAAGGGAATGCCTGGATTGCGGACACGGAAAATCATGCTGTCCGGATGGTGGATGCCAAGACTGGCAGAGTGGAATTGATGGCAGGGACGGGAGAACGCGGTGATGGACCGGACGGGGACCCTTTGCAGTGCCGGTTGGCGCGAGTGCACAGTGTTTTTGTGGATGGGGATGGCGCTGTTTATATCGGCGATAGCGAGTCGCATCGCATCAGGGTGATGAGGAAAAAGTAAAAGCGTATGAGTGTTTCGAATTATTGCATCGGAAAAACGGGATTTGTGTTGGCCCTCGGACTTGGGCTTTGGACGGGGCAGCCTGTGCTTGCCGGCAAGATCACCTTGTTCGCGGGCGGTGGGAGCGCTGGCAGCCTGCCGGCAAAGGCTCTGGAGACGGTGCTTCGGGAACCGTTTGGCACCGATTTTGACGCTGAGGGCAATGCTTGGGTGGTGGAGATGGTTTCGGGGAACCGACTTCTCAAGGTAGATGCCGCTGGGATGGTGCGGCACATCGCCGGAAAAACCGCGCCTGGTTTTTCGGGCGACTTGGGGCCGGCAAGGGATGCCCAGTTCAACGGGCCCCACAATCTTGCTGTTTTGGCCAATGGCCGCGTCTTGCTCGCGGACACTTGGAACGGCCGCATTCGGGAGGTGGATCCCGTTTCTGGAACTGTGAAAAGCGTGCCGGGGTATGAAGTGCCGCTGGAACGCGCCAAGGGCTCCGGACCGTATTGCATTACGCTCTCGGACTCCAAGAACGAGCTCTACATTGCGGATTTACGGCAGGTATTGGTGCTCGACCTGCAGACTTCCGAGCTGAAAGTGGTGGCGGGCAACGGCAAGAAAGGCGTGCCCGTCGACGGAGGGAAGGCGGTGGAGGAACCGCTGGTGGATCCGCGCGCAGTGGCCCCTGATCATTTGGGTAACGTGTACATCTTGGAGAGGGGCGGACATGCGTTGCGCGTGGTGGATTCCGAAGGGAAGATACGCACGGTAGTTAATCGCTCGGGAAAGGCGGGGGGAACGGGTGACGGTGGCCCGGCGCTCGATGCGCTCATGAACGGCCCCAAGCACCTTTGTGTGGATCGGGATAACACGGTGATTATTGCGGATGCTGAAAATAATGTGGTGCGTCGGTATGTGCCGGCCACGGGTAACATGGAGAAGGTGGCTGGCACCGGTGTGCAGGGCGGGAGAGGGGTGGGTGGGGTGCCCGAGGCTTGCGAGCTTGCGCGTCCGCATGGTGTGGTGATTCATCCGAAGACGGGGGAACTGTTTATCACGGACAGTTACAACAACAGGGTGCTGCGGGTGGTGGGCGTGTTGCGAGAGTAGGTTGGCTTGGGTGGCTTGGGTGGCTTGGGTGGCTTGGGTGGCTTGGGTGGCTTGGGTGGGTTCTGGCCCGGCACCGGCTCCAAGCGGGTTTGGAGGATTGAGGTTTTGCATGAGGCGGAGAAGGAAGGGGGATTGAGGAGATGCTTGGAAAAAACTTTTAATGGGAGCGGGTTGCCGCTAACGTTTAATGACATGTCGATCACAATTAGTGGTACTGAGAAAACCAATGTTCTCACGGGTTTTGGCGGGAAGCGCAAAAATCAGGTGCAGAAGAATGCCGTTGCGTTTGCCGCCTTGAAACGGGATGGATCGGTGGTGACTTGGGGGGCGCTCGCTTATGGTGGAGACAGCAGCAGTGTGGCTCTCAAGTTGGCCTCGGGGGTACAGGACGTGGTTTCCTCAAAAGGGGCCTTTGCGGCTCTGAAGTACGATGGTTCTGTAATCACATGGGGGGCTCCCGAGTTTGGGTCGGACTGTACGGTTGTCGCGAACAAGCTTGAGAGAGACGTGCTGGAGATTTCTTCAACGTATTATGCTTTTGCAGCACTGAAATCCGATGGCTCTGTGGTGACTTGGGGAGATTTGAGTTATGGCGCTGACAGCAGCAGTGTAGCTCAGCAGTTGACGGGCGGTGTGAGCGTCATTTTTTCGAACCCCGGTGCTTTTGCGGCGTTGAAGTCGGATGGTTCGGTGGTGACCTGGGGGAATGCGGATATGGGGGGGAACAGCGCTCCTGCGGGAAGTGGACTGAGAAGCGGCGTGAAGGAGATTTTTTCGACGCGGTTTGCTTTTGCGGCGTTAAAAAACGATGGCTCTGTGGTGACTTGGGGGAATGGTGAATGTGGCGGTGACAGCAGCCCGGTGGCTCAGCAGTTAAGGAGCGGCGTCAATCGGGTCTATTCCACACGGTCCGCTTTCGCCGCGTTAAAAAATGATGGCTCCGTGGTGACTTGGGGGGGGGGGAGTTTGGGTGGCGACAGTTCGGGAGTCATTGCCCAATTGAAGAGCGGCGTCGTGGTTGTATCCTCCAATGCCGATGGCTTTGCCGCACTTAAATCAAATGGTTCCGTGGTGACTTGGGGCCTTGGGAGCGGATTCAGCGCCTCTCTGGCTGAACTTTTGAGCAGTGGCGTGAAGCAAATTTTTGCCACCGACATTGCGTTTGCCGTGCTAAAAAAAGACGGTTCGGTGGTAACGTGGGGGACGGACGGCGGGGCCATTGTGACAGATGGTGTGAAAGAGATCTTTACGAACTCCAAGGCGTTTGCGGCGTTGAAAACGAATGGCTCGGTGTTTGCCTGGGGCGATGCGGGTTCCGGCGGCAACTGCGCTCCAGTCGCTGGGAGGCTTGGGGGCGGGGTGAAGACGATTTTTTCAACGGACACGGCGTTCGCGGCGTTGAAAACGGATGGTTCTGTCGTGACTTGGGGGGATGTTGCTTCTGGAGGTGATGCAAGAGCGGTGGCAGGCAAACTCGCGGGTAATGTGCTCGAAGTTGCGAATCCTTCCTCGAGTCTCCAGCTCATGACTCCCAGAGCATTCGCGGGGATGGAGGGGGATGACTCGCTGGTGGGCGGGGCTGGGGCGGACAGTTTAGACGGCGGGTCGGGGCGTGACACACTGCTTGGATCTTGGGGCAATGACACACTCGTGGGGGGCTATGGTGCGGACAGCTTGGATGGGGGCGCTGGTATCGACTCCATGGTCGGAGGGAGCGGGAATGATGTCTATGTCGTCGACAACAGCAAGGACGTTGTGCTTGAGGACGCTGGTGCAGGGGTGGACCAGATCACGACCTCCCTTGATTCTCTCTTGCTCTCCGATTTTGCGCATGTGGAAAGACTGTGCCGCGCTGGGAGTGGGGATTTCGTGGGGACCGGGAACACCTTGGACAACACGATTTCAGGCGGAGCAGGGCAAGACATCCTGTCAGGAGGGAGAGGGGACGATTCTCTGTGGGGGGGCGCTGGCAATGATAAATTGGGCGGGGGCGCTGACAACGATAAGCTGGACGGGGGCGCGGGTAATGATAGTTTGTACGGGGGCGCTGGTAACGATAGTTTGGACGGGGGCGCTGGCAACGATAAGTTGGACGGGGGCGCTGGCAACGATAAGTTGGACGGTGGGGCAGGCGCTGATTCGCTGTTGGGTTGTGCATCTGAAACCGGCGGAGGCAGGGGGGAAATCGATCAACTCACGGGGGGCCCGGGCGCGGATGTGTTCAAGTTGGGCTTTGCCAGTGGAGCCTTCTATGACGATGGAAAACCAGCGAACTTGGGAACGGCGGACTATGCGTTGATTGTCGACTTTACCGTGGGGCAGGACAGGCTTCAGCTGGATGGCAATGCAGCCCGCTATCACCTTGGAGACAGCAGGTTGAAGGGGGTGACTGGCACGGGCTTATGGCTGGAGCAGGGCAAGGTGGACGAATTGATTGCCATCGTGCGCAGCGCCAACTCCACGAAACTCACGGCTGCGAATCTCCTGAATACGGCCACTTTTGTTTAGCGCTTCTTCGCGGCTTCCAACCCTTGGAGCCGTTCAAACGGCGCCACCTTCCGATGGGGCGCCCCGTTTAGATGACCCAGTCGTCCCACTTGGCGCTTCTCTTGTCTTTATCGAGAATCTGCAACTGGCGTTCCTCGTAGAAGACCAAGGAACGTGCGGGCACACTGTGGGTTAAGAAGACGCTGGCAGCGACAGTTGAGCCACTGCCTACCACCGTATCTCCTCCCATAATGGTGGCTCCCGCGTAGAGAGTCACATTGTCCTCGAGCGTGGGATGACGCTTTTTGCCTCTTAGCGCCTGCCCTCCAGAAAGCGAGCGGGCAATCAGAGAGACCCCTTGATAGAGCTTGCAATGGGCTCCAATGACCGCGGTTTCCCCAATGACCACTCCTGTCCCGTGATCGATGAAAAAGTGGGATCCAATTTGGGCGCCAGGATGAATGTCAATGCCAGTGCGCGCGTGCGCCCATTCTGTCATGACGCGCGGTAAGATGGGAACACCTTGCATGTAGAGCTGGTGGGCCATTCTTTGAATCGCGAGCGCCTCTACAAAAGGATAGGCCACGATGATTTCATTGGCACTCGAGGCGGCGGGATCCCCTTTAAAGGCCGCTTCGACGTCGGTGCTCAGGAGGGCGCGCACTTGCGGGAGCGACTCTAAAAAGGCGTGAAGGACTTGGTCTGGCGTTAGGTCTGGCGTTAGGTCTGGCGTTAGGTCTGGCGTTATCTCGGAGCGACTCTTCCTGAGTTTGAGACTTTTTGTGAGCTCCAGGAGAAGGCGGTCTGCAATGGAAAAAATGCGGTGGGTCGTAACTCGGTTGAGGTGGTTGGAATGAATGGGTTCCAAATCGTGGAATCCTGGAAACACCAACTGCAGAAGGTCTTCGCAGATGGACGCAAGCGCCCTCTTGGATGGAAGATTTGTTTCATCCAGATTGTTGAGGCCGCCTGTGGTCCGGTAGGAATCCAGAATGGTTCCGGTTATTTTACCCAGATCGAGGTTCATTGCGGGTAGAGGCTGAGGTTTTCGCGGGATTCCAGCAACAGATAACAAGCAGAATTAAACGGCAGTGTTTTCCAACGGGCTAGGATTTGGGACCCGCCGGTCGTTTCGTTCTGGGGGGCATTGCGAGGAGGCTTTACTGGAGCCTGTCAGTGAAGGCAATTGCAGGGGCAATGAGTGGCATAGTTTGTCATATTGCTTTTTAGGTGGTTTGTGCTTTGATCTAACGATTTTCCGATGGCTTTTTCCTTTGAGTGTCCACACTGTTCGCAAACGTTTGAAGCAGACGTTGAATTTTGTGGCTCTACGTGCAACTGCCCGAGCTGCGGGCTTTTGTTTGTTGTCCCCGAGGTGGGGGCCGTGGTCTCCGGAGAGTCATTCGCTAATTCTTCCGCCCCCCGGGAAGATGCCTTTCCTTTAGAACTTGTAGCTGCCAAGAATGACGTATTAAGGCTCAAGGCAGAGCTCTTGGAGGCAGTTCGTGAGAAGGTGGTTTTCGAGGAGGCGTTGGCTCAAGAGAGAAGGGCTGCCCTGGAGCGGGAGCTCCAAGGGGAGGCAACGGCTAAGGTGGCGGCGACGGAGTTGGCGCAACTCAACGCTGAATTTGAAAGAGCCAGTGCGGCAAAGGCCGAGTTTGAAAAAGCTGCTGCAGAGGAGGCGGCACGCGCCAAGGCGCGGATCTCGCAACTGGAGAGGGATTGTGAAATCGCACTGAAACGTGCGGAGCAGACGGATGCGGGAACAAAGGCATTGGCGCTGGAGGTGGACCGTCTCGCCAAAGAATTAAGCGACAAGGAGAGAACGTTTACTGAATTCAGTCAAAAGGCGGACAGGGATTTGCTTCAAATTGATAAGGAGAGGGATTCCGCTGTTTTAAGGAGTCACGAACTCGAACTGGAGCAGGGACTCCTTCGCGCCAAAGTGGAGGAGCTTTCCAAGAAAGTGGTGGCGGAGATTGGCTCCCAGTCCAAGGAATCCAACTTGGGCTTGGAGCGGTTGTTGGAGACACGGGAATTGGAGCTGAAGAAACTCGCCGAACAATTAGCGCTCGCAAAAGAGGCGAACAGGGAGTTGAACGCCGCCTCGGGATTCACTGGCTCAGGAGAGGGAGGCCGGTTCTTGGGCAAGCGCCTGCCCATTTTATTTCTGACCTTGGCGGCGGGTCTTGTGGCTGGCGTCTCTATTTCGAGACTCCTCGCTCCACCAGCCTCCGTTTCTTTCCCGTCCTACGGCGGTGCTCCCATTGGAGCGAGCGAATCGGAGGCGTCTTCACCCAACCACTCCAAGGAAGGATCAGTCGGCTCGGCCTCTGCAAAAGAGAACGAGAATCCTGGAACAAAATCAGGTTCCGAGGCTAGCGGCACAATATCTCCTGCATCCGGTGTCTCAGCCATTGGCGCATCGGCACCAACGCTTCAGGCAGGCAGCGTTGGGATCGCGTCAGGAATGCCGGGGCGTTTGCCTGATAGTTTTTTGGGCATCCGGTTTGGCGCCTCGACCTCGGAACTTGCCGGGCGCGGGCAATGGCAGGAGACGGCCGGAAAAAGATATCGGAAGGCGGAGCTTCTCGGTGCCCAAGTCGAAGCCGTTCTCAACTCGGATGAGGAAGGACGCTTGATCATGGGGTCCTACGTTCGCATTGTGGATCGTCAGCCTGCGGCGGTTGCTCCATTCTTGGAGTGGGCCGTGAACTCTCAGGATGCAGTAAGTTCGCTGTACGGGGAACCTAGCAGCATTCATCAGGTTGAAGATGCCGTGGATGCCGCCGAGGTGACCCAAAAAATCGCTTCCGGAGAAGACTTTTATGAAGCGGTCTGGGAGAGGGACGGGGAAGACACGCTGGTAAACCTCAGTATTCGCCAGTTTATGGAGAAAAAGGTGATCTTTCGCTTAGAGTACCGGAGCCGCGAGTTGGCGACGGCTTTTGCCCAGCGACAGGCTGCAAAAGCGGGCGCAATGCCGGAAAAAGTCTCGGAGAAGCCAGAGGAACCGCCGCCGAAGTAGCTCGGGCGCGTTTTAGGAGCGCTTCAAATCGGGAGATGGCGCTTGTCCCTCTGAAGCGATGAGGAGGAGGCTTGCGAAAAATTATCCTGGGGGCCTCTGGGCCGAAATTCATTGCGATTGCTCAATTGTGAGTCCAAGAAGGTGAGCTGCCGCGAGTTTTCATTCCGTAAAAGCAACTGCCCCCCATGACTAAAATTTTCCGCGCAAACCTCCCCAGCCTGATTTTCGTTTTCGTACAGATTGCAACCGCAGCGCAGGTGAGCGCTGAGCCAGCGCCTTTGCGTGTAGGCATCATTGGTTTGGATACTTCCCACGCGCTCGCATTCACGCAGACGCTCAACAAAGGTCCCAAGAAACCCGAAGATGCGCCGAGGGTAGCTGGGGTGCGCGTGGTTGCCGCATACCCGCAGGGTAGTAAAGAAATCGAGAGCAGCATAAAAAGAGTCCCCGAGTACACTGAAAAAATGGTTGCCATGGGGGTGGAAATCGTTGACTCCGTGGAAACATTGGTGGCCAAGGTGGATGCAGTCCTGCTGGAGTCCAACGATGGACGAGTACACCTCGAACAACTGCAACCGGTCCTAAAAGCTCGCAAGCCGGTTTTTATCGATAAACCCATTGCGGCATCGCTCGTGGATGCCCTGAAAATCTTTGATGCCGCGGCGAAGGCCGGTGTGCCGGTCTTTTCGGCTTCCTCCCTTCGCTATGGAATGGCAACACAGGCTGTGCGGAATGGGAGCATCGGTACTGTCAAAAGTGCTGAAACCTTTAGTCCGGTGCATCTTGAGCCTACGCATCCCGATCTTTTTTGGTATGGCATTCATGGTTGCGAAAGTCTCTATACAGTCATGGGAACAGGGTGCCAGACTGTCAAACGGTCCGTGAGTGAAGATGGCAAAGTGGAGGTCTTAGGCGCATGGAAAGGCGGTCGTACCGGGGTGTTTAGACAGGAGAATGGGAAAGATCGCAAGGGCTATGGCGGCATCGCGCATGGAGAGACGGGGGACGCGCCAGTGGGGGCTTATGACGGATACGATGTGCTTTTATTTGCGATCGTTGAGATGTTCCGCTCGGGGACCCCTCCAGTGAGCGTCACCGAAACCATAGAGCTGTATGCTTTTATGGAGGCCGCGGACGAGAGTAAACGGAGGAACGGGGCCGAAGTTAGTCTGGGGGAGGTTCTGGATAAAGCGAAAGCCGCCGCTTTTCGCTGAAGCCCAGATTGCGTCTGGGTTTTGCGAAACTTATCTAATCCGGCCGGCTTTTGCACTCGCAGAGAGGAGCGGGTGCAAGGGGGGTAAAGGAAGTGCGGCGGGGGCTTTAGCCCGCGTTTCGAAGCGGTTTTATGGATCATCCGCGCTGCAATGCGCCCGTTTTTTCCCGCTTTAATGTCGTGCCGGCCTTTAAGAGGAAACGGTTGCCTCGAGTGGGGCGGAGTTGGCCTCTTTTGGCAGAGGTTCTCCAAACCGCCCATTGACTCCTGCCCTCGGCGCTACTAGGCTTGACGTCTTTCCCGAATACTTATGACCAGTCATCTTCTTGAAGAAGCGCTCAAAAAAGTTCCCACTCACCAAGCGCTGGTGAACATCGTCAGCAAGCGCGTACGTCAATTGACCCAGGGGGAGCGCCCGTTGGTGGAGGCTGGTTTTAGAACAGGGTTTGCAGACATCGCTCTCCAAGAAATCATCGAAGGTAAACTGTCTATTACCTACCCCACACCGAGTGTTTCCTTGGATGAGTAAACGGCGGGTGCCGCCGCTTTTTTAAGCTCGAGGGGAGCCTTTTGGTGTTTTTTTAACTGGGCTGAATGAGGGAATCATGAGTGGAAAGAGCGTTGAGATTTCAGTGAACCGAAAGGCGCTGAGGGATTTTCACATTCTGGAGCGGTTTGAAGCGGGGTTGGAACTCAAGGGCACCGAGGTCAAGAGCATCCGCACAGGGCATGCAAACCTCTTGGGGGCGTTTGCCCGCGTCGAGAACATGCAGGTCTATCTGTATGAACTGGATATTCGCGAGTACGACAAGGCGAGCCACACCCAGCACGAGCCCAAAAGCCGGCGCCGTCTCTTGCTCCACCGGCAGCAAATTCGAAAGCTTTTTGAGCAGACCCATATCAAGGGCAACAGCATTGTAGGCCTCCGTCTTTACTGGAAGGGGCATCGCGTTAAGGTCGAACTCGGAGTGGGTTCGGGTAAGGACAAAGCGGATCAACGGGCGGATCTAAAAACGCGGGCTGAGAAAAGGGAGATGGATCGGGAGGTCTCTCGGTTTAATCGGGGCAAGAAAAGTTAGTCAAAGCTTGTACGCTACTGTACGGCTATTGTGCGCTGGGATTGTGCGCTGGGATTGTGCGCTGGGATTGTGCGCTGGGATTGTGCGCTGGGATTGTGCGCTGGGATTGTGCGCCGGGATTGTGCGCCGGGATTGTGCGCCGGGATTGTGCGCCGGGATTGTGCGCCGGGATTGTGCGCTGGGAGTAGAGTCGGTTCGTGGGGCCCGCAAGAAGGACGTTTTTCGCGCGTCTTCGTTGCATTGTTAAGCAATCGTAATTAGTCGATTCACTTGAGAGCGGAGACTGACGCTACCGCGAATCAGTATTGAGGCAGAAAACTTCTGTCAGGTGTGGGCTGGAAGAGGCTGGTAAAACAGGGGGAGGCTTACAATGTTTGCGTATCGTGCTCGTGGGTTCGATGCATTGGTGGGGGCGGCGCAGTGCATGCTGCACTGGGGGGCTCTGTGGGTGGCGGTCCGGTTATATGAGGGATACTTTCTCGTTTCTAACGGGTTAAGTGAATATTTTGGTCTTCTGTGCTGGGCGTGGAGCGCAGGCATAGGTGCCGAATTGTTGTGGTGCAAGCACTGGCATGGAGACGGTTCGTCTCCTGCGTGGACCAAGTGTTTGCAGCGTGGAATGTTTGCTTGCGCTTTTTCAGGCCTTGCGGCGTTTGAGCCTGTGTTGCGTCATTTGAGTGCGGCTTCGGTCGCTGTGTTGTGGTGCAGTCATTTAACGCTGCTTGTCGGGGCCTATCAACTTCTGCCAAGGTGGCTTGGATTCCTTCTTTTTGGCTCCAATCACAGGCACCGCGTCATTGTGGTCGGGGAGGAGGAGCGGGTTGCCGATTTGGAGCGCGTTTTAAGTTCAAGAAGCGGATTAGGTTATCATCCGGTGGGTAGGATGGGAGGGGCGTCCAAACGAAACGCCGGAAGCGGACTTCCTTTCTTCGGGGGCTCCGACGCCTTTGAGGAGGTGGTGCGGCAAAAAGGGGTGGACCAGGTCATTCTCGCGGGAGGCGTGCGGGAGGCGCAGGTGAGCGAGTGGAAGACTAATTGTGAAAAGCTTGGTGTGCGTCTGGTGGTAGCGCAGAAGTTTACGGAATCTGAATTGGGCGGATTTTCGTGGGAGGCCCAAGGCGAATGGTGTTTTGGAATGGCCTGCCACGAACCGCTGCAAAGTCCCATCAACCGGGTTCTCAAGCGGGCCCTGGATATCTGCGTGGCGGTTCCGGCAATCTTATTTGGTGTGCTGCCAGTGGCTTTGTGCACTTGGGGGATTCAATGTTTCCAATCACCAGGCCCCGTGTTTTACAGGCAGTTAAGGCATGGAAGGGGAAATCGCACCTTTCGGGTCTGGAAATTTCGCACGATGCATGTCGGGCCGGCAATGGCTGCCGTTCAGGCCACGCGAAACGACTCGCGCATTTATCCGTTTGCCGCGTGGTTGCGGCGCCACAGCCTGGATGAATTACCACAGTTTTTGAATGTACTGGGCGGCGAAATGAGTGTCGTGGGGCCGCGCCCTCACTTTGTCGAACACACGGGACAGTTTGCGGAGCAACAGCGCTACCATGTGCGTAGTTTTGTGAAGCCGGGGATCACGGGACTTGCTCAGGTCAATGGGTGTCGCGGTGAGGTGCGGTGTGCCAAGGACATGGAGCGGCGGGTGCGCTTTGATATTATTTATGTGGAACGCTGGAACCTCTGGATGGATATTCAATTGATCGCCCAGACAGCGTGGCAGGTGGTGGTGCCTCCGCCCACGGCGTATTGAGGAAACGACTGTGCCCCGTTGCTTGCCGGTTTTAGGTCCGGATGAAGAGGCAAAGGGCTAACGTACAGAGGCCAAGGCGAGGGCGGCGCATCCTACGGCCCCCGCGTCGTTACCGAGAGCGGCAGGGACAATCCGCAACTGAGAGTTAATGACGCTGGAGGTTCTACTTCTGAGGGAACGTTCGATGTGTGGGAAGAGAAGGTCGCCGGCCTTGGCCACGCCGCCTCCAACGACAATAATATCAGGGTTTAGAATCCAAACTACATTGGCAAACGCCGCCCCTAATTCATTGCCGATGGTTTCCCAGATGTTGTGAGCAACCGCGCAGCCCTTGTGGGCGGCGGTGGCTAAATCCAGAGGGGTACATTCGGGGGTAGGAGCCTGAATGCCCGCGGTGGCATAGGCCTTGAGCGCGCGTGTGCTGATTGGATGATTCCCGACGTAGGCTTCCAGACAGCCTTTGTTGCCATAGGGGCCGGGTTCTCCGTTCATGTCGATGCTGGTATGGCCCAGTTCGCCGGCGGCAAGTTGCGAGCCCCGGTAGAGCTGCCCTTCCAGAATCAGTGCCCCACCCACGCCCGTGCCGAGCGTGATACACACGGCATTACGGGTTTGCGCGGCCGCTCCATACAGCCACTCTCCATAGGCCATTGCATTGGCATCGTTTTCAAGAATCACGGGCACTTTTAAACGCTCCGAGAGGATCTTGCTTACCGGTACTTCAGTCCATCCCGCCACGTTGGAAAGACCGTGCACGATTCCTTGAACGCTATCGACAAATCCCGGAAGCCCAATCCCCACGGGAACCAAAGAGGGAAGCTCGCGGCATAAAGCTCGGATGCCCTCCTCCATGGCGCTCAAGGTGTCTTCTGCAGAACGGCCCTGGGGATTAATCGTGGTCCCATGAGTGAGGACATTTTTGCCCTGCACCAGTGCGGGTTTGATGCTGGTGCCACCGAAGTCAATACCGACGGCGTAAGATGGGGATGTGGAAACAGTCACAAAGGTGGGTTGGTTGTTATCGGTGGGTTTTCGCGCAATACCGGTTTCCAATCAAGCGTAACCCTTCGAGGGTTAGTTTTGGGATGACGTCGGTGATTTCGGGCAGGTCCGCAGCAATGAGCTTTGCATCGCCTCCCGTTGCAATAATCCGAAGATTTTTACTTTTGGGAAGGCTTTGGCGGATTTTGCTCAGGATTTCTCGGATGAGTCCTCGGTATCCATAGACAGCCCCAGCGAGCATGGCGTGTTTTGTCGATTTGCCGATGACTCCCGGTGGTTCAAGCAGGGTGATTTTGGGGAGCTGTGCAGTGCGTTGATGCAGGTAATCCGTCATGGATTCGAGTCCGGGTGCGATGACTCCTCCCACGTATGCGCCTTCCTTGGAGAGGATATCGAAGGTGACGGCGGTGCCAAAATCCACGACGACCGCCGGCGGCTTGAATAAGTGGGCAGCTGCGACCGCATTGGCCAGGCGATCGGCCCCGATTGTGGAGGGAGCGGGATAATCGATACCCACCCCCAAGTCGGTGGAAGCGGTGACGTCAATGAGGGTGACATTTTTGAAGACCTTTTTGAAAAGAGCTCTCTTGGTCGGCACCACGGAGCACAGCACCACGCATTCGTACTTCCAGCTTTTGACGAGGGCTTTCACGTTTGTCTCACTCAACGTTTCTGTGCGAATGCGATGGACCGCACCGACTTGACGTGTGCTGGATAGCGCAAATTTGGTGTACGAGTTGCTGTTGTCGATCAGGAGAAAAGCGGCCATCGATAGAAAAGGGGAGAATAGAGTGAGAGAATTTCCAGAGGAGGCAATGAAAATGCGAGGGAGACCCCGAGTGCAACGGAGCTCTGGGGAGCGTGCGATGGAGAAGACTGTTTTCTAAGGGGGGCGAAACAGACCGCGGGCGCCGGACACCCGGAGAGAGGGGGGAACCAAAACGATTTTTGAAAATTAATGTGATAGATAGGGACGGTAAGTGTAGAAAATTCTGTGTTTACACTCCACCAGTCGCACTGGCAAAATTTCGTTTTGTTATGAACCAACCCCTTAAAGAAACGCCGCGCGTGCATCTTCTGCATGTGATGTTTACGGACCCCAAAGCGCCTGCTTTTCTGGCTTGGCAAGGAGTGTTGAACCTTTTGATTTTTACCTCCTGCATCTCGATGGCTTTTGAGACGGTTGAATCCGTTGCCACCAATTATCACGGAGTGCTTTTCGCCGTCGAATGCTCGGCGCTCGCGTTTTTTACGCTCGACTACCTTGGCAACCTGTTTTTCGCGGAGAACAGGGTCCGTTACATCTTCAGTTTTTGGGGATTGGTGGATCTCATTTCGATCCTTCCCAGCTACCTGATGATTCTAAACCTGACGGCACTTCAGGGCGCCAAGGTGTTCCGAATTCTGCGCGTCGTGCGGGTGCTCCGGGTGCTCAAGATGGCGAGAACGACGCTGCAGCAAATCACCTCCCAATCCAAGAGTGCGAACCCAATCGTCTCGAATTTGCGGATCTATTTGATCGCACTTTTCTCTGTGATGATGATTTCGAGCACTCTGATGTACTATGTGGAGGGCGGCTTTTACACTGGGGACGCATTAACTGCAGGCCAGAAAGCATTTGATGCGCAGCTGGCCGCGGATCCCGCCTCCAAAGATCTGCCTGAAGCGGACAGGAAGTTTGTTCCCGTGGATCCCATCGGAGGCAACCCGATTCCCACGGACAAACAGTTTTTTACCTCCATTCCTGCAGCGATGTGGTGGTGCATTGTGACCCTGACGACGACAGGTTACGGGGACATGTATCCGGTTAGCTTTGGAGGCCGGGTGATTGCCGGGGGCACCATGCTGCTGGGCTTGGTTTTGTTCGGGATTTTGATGAATATTGTGGGCAAAACGTTGATGGTTTTGCTCTTCGGGGAGTCTGTGGACGAAAGCCGCAATGAACCGCCCACCAGAGAGACCGTGGTCAAGACGATGCTGGAAACCAAGCTCATCTCTGGAGCGCGTTACGATGCGCTCATGGGTATGAGTTCCGAGCAATTTCGAGACTTCTTGGAAAACGGCACGGCTGTTCGCTAGTCGCCTGTCTGTTTGGTTTTGATGGATTCTTCGATTTAATGGCGAATGGTTCGTCCGTGTTCTTGGTTTCTAACTCGGCTCGTTTGCCGTAGGGGTCTAAGTTTTGGCTTGGAAAAGACTCTAGACACTCTGAGGCTTCTCTCCAGGAGAGGCTCAAACCTGCCCAAATCATGCGTTTTTCCCAGAGCCTTTCTCCACTCGTTACCGCCACACTCATTCTTGTTTCCTCGGATGCTGCCGTCTTAAACGCTGCGGAGGCATGGCCCCGTTTTCTGGGCGCCAAGCAGAACAATACGGTGGAGGGAGCGTCGAAATTACCGGTGACTTGGGATCCGGCCAAGAATGTGCGCTGGCGCACGGAGATTCCCGGCGAAGGATGGTCTTCGCCCTTGGTCGCGGACGGTCGCGTGTGGTTGACGACGGCGACTCAGGATGGGTTGTCGCTGCGGGCGGTGGCGGTTGATTTGGCTTCCGGCAAGATCCTTCACGACGTGGAAGTTTTTCACCCTGAGGCCGCGCCGCCCAAACACAGGAGAAACTCCTACGCATCGCCCACGGGGGTGTTAAGCGGGGGACGTTTTTTTGTGCACTTCGGGACCAATGGGACGGCGGCTTTGGATGCCAAGACGGGGGAAGTCCTGTGGCGGCAGCAAACGCTCAAAGTGGACCATCAGAATGGTCCGGGTGGGTCGCTGACGGAGTACGGGGACTATTTGCTGGTACCCTGCGATGGAATGGATGTGCAGCACGAGGTTGCGCTTCGGAAGAGCACAGGTGAGATCGCCTGGGACGTAGAGCGCTCGGCGAAGCCTCTTTTGTCCACTCTGCCTCCGGACAGGCGCAAGGCGTATGGGACTCCGTTTTTACTGGAAAACGGTGGCTCCACGGTGAGCCTCACGACCGCTTCAAACCGTTTGTACGCTCTGGATCCCGCCACAGGCAAGGAGCGCTGGTTTGTGAATTATGGTCCGGGATTTTCCAATGTCCCTATTCCTGCTACGGACGGGAAAACGCTGGTGATCAGCACTGGCTTTATGAAACCCGAAGTTTGGGCCATCAAGCTGGAAGGGGCACAGGGCGATATTTCTGAAACCCACGTTCTCTGGAAGCAGAAAACCGCGGCCCCAGACCAGGCCACTCCGGTAATTGTGGGCCACATGGTGTTCACGGTTTCCTCGGGGGGGATTGCCTCGTGCCTGGACATTGCGACGGGAGATATTCTCTGGAGGGAGCGCATCGGGAGCGATTTTGCCGCGACGCCCCTTGTGGCCAATGGGTTGGTGTACTTTTGGGACTGCAGCGGAGTGACGACTGTGGTGAAAGCGCAGCCCACTTTTGAAGTGGTTGTGAAAAATACACTTCCCGAGGGGTTCATGGCGTCTCCCGCAGTGGTGGGCGATACCCTCGTCCTCCGCACAAAAGCGGCGCTCTACAGTGTCGAACCCTAGCAGAACGGTGTTAAAAGCGGAAAAACCCACGTGTGAGTGCTTCACACTCCCGCGCGGGCGCAGGGATCCCATACGCGCGGGGAAGCGGTGTTTCCCGCGCGATTTTCACGTCCTGCGTGCCTGCGCGTGCCTGCGCGTGCCTGCGCGTGCCTGCGCGTGCCTGCGCGTGCCTGCGCGTGCCTGCGCGTGCCTCTGCTCTCAGCGTTTCGCGGCTCCTTTGGATTCTTGACGGCGCCGCTCTTTACGCTCGAGTCCTGCGGCTTGTTGCGGAGAAATAAAGGGATGCTGGACAGCTTTGGGTTTCTGGCGCCGCCGTGCACCGCCGCTTTGGGGTCTTGCCGAGGACTGCGCCGGAGCTGGTTTCCGCGCCGGCTTTCGTGGCGATGGTGAGGAGGGGGCTGCCTCTCCTTGAGCACGCGGTTTTGGCGCACCAAGGTAAATACGATGCACCGCACGTTTGGCGGTTTGATGCGCTTTGGCTTCGTAGGATTGGACCTGGAATCCCGCGCGCCCCAGGCGCTGCACAAATTCAGGTTCCTCTCCCGCGGACCAGTATGCGACCAAGCCGTGGGGTTTTAGAGCGCGTCGCACGGCTTCAAAACCGGCGCGTTCATAAAGGCGAAAATTTTGCACCTGCACCCAGGAGGCCGGTGTGTGATCCACGTCGAGCAGGATGGCGTCGTACGGCTCGCCCGCAGGGTCACGCATGACCTTGAACACGTCTTTGAGGAGCACCTCTACTCTGGGGTCTTTGAGCAGGCGTCCGTTCACGTTTCCCAGCAGGTTTCTGTTCCAGTCCACCATTTCGGGCAAAAGTTCCGAGACGTGCACGACCGCATCATCCCCCACAAGTTCCAAGACACGCTTAAGCGTAAAACCGAGGCCTAATCCTCCGATGAGCACCCGGGGTTTGGGGACGCCTCTGAGTTCTCGGCAGCCGAGGTCGGCCAGCAGCAGTTCAGACACCGTGGCAATCGTGCTCATGAGCTGCCGGCCGTTGTGTTTGATGTAGTGTTCTCCGTCGTGCTCGTGCAGCGAAATCATCGAACCGTCGGGGGAACGCACCTGCGCAAGAGTTTTAAACGGAATCATGGATTTGCTTACCTTAGAGACGAAAAAGGGGGGAGGCATTAAAAAAGACGGCCTGTCCCCGAATTTAGAGCCCTCCGTTGGGCGAGCGGACGGCAGAGGGACACGCCGCTCCTGCCTGCGGCACGGCGAGAGAGAACCGCGTTTCTGGCTGGGCCGCGTTAATAGCTCTGCTCTCGAGCCTGTTGAGCGCTTGAGGGGTGGCCTTTGATGAGTCGGAGGGTGTGCAGGGTTTCAGGCTCCTTGTAATGCCGCTTCAAGCCGCTTTCCCCGAGGGCCGCTGCGGGAACGTGAATGATGAACTCCGCGAAGCATTTGTCGGTGCCTCCTTGCTGCAGCTCGAGCCCTTTTTTGGTCTCCCAAAACTCCTCTTCGATTTTCGCAAGCGAACGAGCCGATTCCTCAGCACTAAAGTCCTCGCGGCGTCCGAGTACCCACACCAACTCCGGATCCTCCGGCAGCACCACGGGGAAGGGGACGAAGGGGGAGGGAACGGGTTCTTCCTCGGCGAGAGCGGGATCCACTTTAACGACGCTGTTCACCACTTTGTCGGGCAGTTCGATGGCCACGGAAATGCTTGTCCCTTTTTCATCCTGAGTGAGTTCAATCTTGTCTGCGCCAAACTGGTCTCCCAACTCCCGCTGAAACTCTGCGACCGTTTCGGGTTCCAGATTGGGCAACCCTCCTTTTTCACAAAACTTTTCGAAAGACTGCAGATTTTTAACCAGGCGCACCTCGCGGGCGACTTCATCGTAAATGGTGGCGGCTAGCAGGGGATCCTGAGTGGCTTTGGGGAGGATTTTCTGCAAAAGGGCCAGAAATTGGGCGTCGTTCAAAGGTTTGGTTTTCATGGAGCGATCAAAAGCAAGGGCGTGGCAAAAAGGGGGGCGTGTTCTAAGCTATCGCCCGCAGGAGCGGGCAAGCCAATAAGGCAGGGATTTTAATGGCGTCCACAGCGAAGGCGGGCTCTCCTCGTTCCCCTTTTTAGCTGCGCCGTAGTCGGAACTGCATTTGATACTGGCGGGGCGTGAGTCCGATGTGTTTGTGAAAGGCCTGTGTAAACGCACTTTGGTCACAAAATCCCAGTCCGGCGCCGACCTCGGAGATCTGCTCATTGGGATTTTGAAGCATTTCACACGCGGACTGGATACGGAGTTTGAGAATAAAAGCCTGCGGCCCCACGCCAAAAGTTTCGATGAACTTCCGGTGCAGTTGGCGCGGAGACAGATGCACTTGCTGCGCTAGCGTTTCGATGGAAATGCGTTCGCGAAAGTGCGCGCGAATATAGTCGATCGCGCGCTCCAGACTCAGGAAAGGCCGGAGATGAGTCTTCCTCGCTTCATAGCTGTGGGTGGTCCCCATCAGTCCGATGACTTTTCCAGCGGTGTTCCGCACGGGCAGTTTGTTGGTCACGTACCAGTCGGGCACTCCCTGCTGGTTAAAAAACAATTCTACGAGATTGAGCCTCGCCTCGCCTGTTGCAAGGACTGCTTCATCATCCTTGCGAAAGGTTTCCGCAAGGGTACGGGGAAATAACTCAAAATCATCTTTGCCCAGAATTTCCTCTTCCGAGCGGAAGCCGAAACGTTCGTAGAAAACCCGGCTCGCGCCCATGATCCGGCAGCCCGCATCTTTTGCAAAAAACGCAATGTCTGGCAGATGCTCGAAGAGTTGATAAAAAGGGGTGTCGGCCCCGATGTCGCTTAGAAAACGGCGGCGCAGCTGCGCTGAATCATTGGGCTGGGCCATGGGGGGCATCTGCGCATTTGAACCAGCGATTCACTCCAGAGGCAAGATCCTTGCTTCAGCTCCGCTTTGGCGAAGGCCGATTTTTGACCGTGACTAAAAGGACGATGCACCGCCATGGTACTGGGGTTTCAAGCGTTAGTTTTATAGCGTTTTTGTATGATTCCCGTGGATCTTCTCATATCCGCCTACTCTCAGGGGGTGTTTCCCATGGCAGACCCACAGGGCGGTCTTTCTTGGTATTCACCGGATCCTAGGGGCGTGCTTTTTCTCGAAACGTTCCACCAACCCCACGGCTTGAAGAGGAGTTTAAAAAAGGGCGCCTTTGAAATCCGTTTTGACACGGCTTTTGAAGCGGTCATGGATGGCTGCGCCGACCGGGCTGAAACGTGGATCGACGGGCGGATCAAGGCCAGTTACATGGAATTACACCGGCTTGGCTTCGCGCATTCCGTCGAGACGTGGGTGGACGGTGTTCTCGGGGGAGGGCTTTACGGAGTCTCTCTTGGGGGCGTGTTTTTTGGGGAGTCGATGTTTCATACTGTCACCGACGCCTCGAAGGTGGCTCTGGTCGCTTTGGTGGAGCGGATGCGCTCGAGCGGCATGGGGTTGCTGGATATTCAATGGGTGACACCTCATCTCAAAAAATTTGGAGCCAGCGAAATTCCAAGATCCACTTATCTGCGCCTCTTGAAGCAGCACATCCACAGACCCTGCGCATTCTGAGGGCGGCGCTCCGGGGGCAAATTGGAGAGAGCCTTTTTTTCTAACGGGGCACGGCGTGCGCTTTGAGATCCTCGAGGTCTACGAATTCCAAGGCGGATATGTGACAGGCCTCCAAAATGACTTTGGGCGCGCAGCCGGCTTCGAGCGCTTCCTGCCAGCGTTCCACGCACAAGCACCAGTGATCTCCCTCCTGCAGACCCGGGAATTCGTATTCCGGGCGTGGTGTGCTCAGATCGTTTCCGCGGCTTTTGGAAAACGTTAAGAACGTCTCTGTGACGACCGCGCAGACGGTGTGCAAACCTGTGTCGTCCGCTCCAGTACGACAATACCCATCGCGGTAAAATCCTGTCGTGGGTTCAAAACAGCAGGGCTCCAGAGTCTGGCCGAGGACATTTGTGCGCATTCCCTAGCCTGCAGGGACGACTGGGTGGGACACAAGAATCTTTCCGCCCCAAGTGCCCAGGCATGCATGGAGGTGAGAAAAGGTGTCCCATCCACGCGCAGTCAGCGCTTGAGTTGACGCATGCGCACCATTGGCGGAAGCTGGTGTGTCCACTCGTCCATCCCCATTCCATGAGTTCATCCGCCCCGCATTCCCTTCAGGCTCTGTCCGATTTTTTTCGAGGAACACATCGGCGCATCACGCATGCCGTCTTTGATTTCGACGGCACCCTTTCTTGGCTCAGACATGGTTGGCCGGAAATGATGCTCGAGACCTTCGCCCCGTACCTTCCTCCCGGCCAGGATATCCAGGACACGTCGGTCCGTAAGCGCCTTCTGAACCTGGTTTTGGCTCTCAATGGCAAACCCACCATCCTGCAAATGGGTGCCTTTGAGCAGTACGCTCTCTCGTTTGGAACGATCACACCGGAACCAGAGGCCCTGCGTGCCGCCTTTCAGGCCTGTTTGGACGCTCATATTCAAGCCCGCTCGCTTGAGATTCAAACCGCTGCTGTTGGTAAGGATGCTTACGTGGTCGCTGGCGCGCGTGAGTTGCTTGAATTTTTGCGCAGCCGTGGCGTGCGTCTGTACGTGCTCAGCTCCACAATCCAACACAGGGTCCGGGAGGAGTCCGAGCTGCTCGGACTGTCCGCGTTTTTTGAGGGGCGCATTTTTGGGAGTCCCAGCAACCCAGCCGGCTTTACCAAACGCGCCGTGTTTGAGGGCATCCTCAGGGAGGAGGGAGTCCAGGGGAGCCAGTTGCTGGCGCTTGGTGACGGGCCTGTTGAGATTGCCGATGCAAAAGCTCTGGGCGGTCTTGCCATTGCGGTTTGCACCGATGAAGACGTCAACGGTTCGGGAGTGTCTGATCCCTTTAAACAGGAGCAGCTTTTGGCGGCGGGCGCCGATGTCGCAATTCCGGATTTTACCCGGGCCATGGAATTGATTTCCCCGTTGCTTGGAGCATGAACCCGCCCAAATTTGCAGCATTGGATCTCGGTCGCGTAAAGACCCAGCCGCTCTCAGAGCGCCAGAGTCTCACGCGATGTGAGGATATTCTCATTCCACTCGAAGCGGAAGCGCCCCCGCTTTCCGCCGAGCTTGGTTCCCAGGTGGAGGCCGCAGTGCGCGCGGTTCGTGCGGCGCGGGCGCGTGGCGCGAGCGTGATGCTTGTCTATGGCGCGCATCTGCTTCGTAATGGAACGGCGTTGCTGCTCGAGGATTTGATGCGCCGGGGCTGGCTCACTCACATCGCAACCAATGGGGCGGGAACCATCCACGATTGGGAATACGCCTGGCTGGGGAGAAGCACGGAGGGAGTGGAGGCCAACGTTGCAACGGGAACGTTTGGTTGCTGGGAGGAAACCGCCGCAAACATTCATCTCGCGCTCCTTGCGGGCGCTCTGGACGGGCTCGGTTACGGCTGCGCCTTGGGACGCTTTATTTGTGAGGATGGTGTCACGCTGCCAGCGCCGGAGGCGCTGCGTGGGCTCATTACGTCGGATCCCGAACACGCGTTGACATCGGCGCGCGCGGACCTCCTCCATTTCATGCGCCAGCGCGGGTTGTCAGGCGGGCGAGTCGAAGTGGTGCATGCCTGGAAGCATGCTTCCATTTTGGCGTCCGCTTGGAAGTACGGTGTTCCTGCCAGTGTGCATCCTGGCATCGGCTATGACATCATTACCAACCATCCGTGCTTTAACGGCGGCGCCATCGGGCGTGCTGGAGGTTGGGATTTCGCGCTCTTCAGCGGGTCTGTGGAGCAACTTGAAGGCGGCGTGGTGTTGTCCGTAGGGTCGGCGATTATGGCTCCACAAGTGTTTGAAAAGAGCCTGAGTTGTGTCAACAACCTGCGTCTTCAAGCCGGGCTTGGAGCCCTTTCGGGGCATTCGATTTTTGTGGTCGATTTGCAGGATGGCGGTGGCTGGGATTGGACCCAGGGCGAGCCTCCGAAGACAAATGCGGCCTATTACCTGCGTTTCTGCAAAAGTTTCTCCCGCATGGGCGCTCCGATGCATTATCTCCAGTGTGACAACGTCGCCTTTATCCACCACCTCTGGCGTGGTTTGGCCAACCCCTGATCCTTGTTTGCCATGACCAACCACCGCTTACGGGCTCTCCTTCACTCTTTTCCCACACTGCGTGTCGCCGTTGTGGGGGACTTTTGCCTCGACCGCTATCTCGAGATCGATGCCCAGCACCAAGAGATCTCGATTGAAACGGGTCTGCCTGTCTACAAAGTGGACCGCGTGCGCTCTCAACCCGGTGCTGCTGGGACGGTCCTGAATAACCTTGTCGCGCTTGGCGTGGGCGCTGTGTGGCCTGTTGGTTTTTACGGGGAGGATGGAGAAGGGTACGAATTGGAGAAAGCGCTTCGCATGTGTCCGAATGTCGCGACCCAGCATTTTCTGAGAACTCCCGAACGGCGTACTTTTACCTATTGCAAGCCCTTGCTTCTGGCCGCCGGTGCACTGCCGAGGGAACTCAACCGCTTGGACTCCAAAAACTGGACCGCCACTCCGGTGGCATTGTCCGAAACGTTGGCGACTCTGACTCGTTCGCTGGTCTCCGAGGTGGATGCGGTGGCGGTGATGGATCAGGTCGATGTTCCGGGCACGGGGGTTGTGACGGAGGCTGTGCAGGCGGCACTACAGGCGCTCTCGCAACACATCCCGGTTCTTGCAGATTCCCGCAGTGGTCTGGGGCCGTTTCCGCCGCTCATCTTCAAACTCAACCGTGCGGAGCTGCTCCATCTGGAGGGACTTCCCGAAACTGCGGGGCGCGAAACTTTGGCTGCCGCTTTGCAGGCTGTGGCCGCGCGTAACGCGCGGCCCGCGTTTGTGACGCTCGCGGAGGACGGCATCATCGGGGCGCTTCCAGGCGCGGAAACGCACTGGATTCCGTCCCTTCCATTACGAGGCCCCATTGATGTTGTGGGCGCGGGGGATTCGGTGACGGCGGCGCTGACAACGGCCCTTGCCGCGGGAGCCACGCTGGTGGAAGCCATGGAACTGGCGATGCTCGCCGCGAGCGTGACGGTGCATCAAATCGGCACCACTGGAGTGGCCGCGGCTGAGTCGATCCTGACTCTAGGGAACGCATGACATCCTGCGGGCGGTTCTTTGGAAGCAGCGTCCGCCGGGGGTTGCCTTGCCTATTCGGTGGGCGGGTTATGCAAAGTCCAGTCCTGCGAGCGTGCCTGATGCCGAGCTGAATTTTTCCACGGGCACCCCAGCCTGTTGCAGCACGGAGGTGTAGAGATTGCAGAGGGGGGCTTGGGAATTGCCCATGACGGGGGCGTTCTTGGCCTTGTTCTTCTCGGCTTCGGGGTCCCCGAGAGTCTGCAAATAATCGGAGTTGAAGCTGAGGTGTTGCCCGTGTTTAAAGCGCCCCCCTGCAATGAGAACCGGCAAATCATGGGTCCAGTGTGTGTTTCCGTCCCTCAAATTGCTGGTCATCAGAACCGTCGTCTGTTCGAGAATGTTTCCAGCGGAACCTTCTCCCGCGGCTTTGAGTTTTCGAAGCAAACCCGCATAGGCCTCCAGAAGTTCGACTTCCACAGCACGGCAGGCCGCCAGTTTGCCGGGCTCCTTGCCGTGGTGGGACAGGTCGTGATGGTCTCCGAAGGTCTTGATCGTGACTGCCCTCGTCGAGTCGGTGAGAAGCGCCAGGTAGGTCATGTCGAACATCAGTTGCAGTTTCTTTGCCTGTTGTCCGGGGCCGCTTATGTCCTGCGGCGCGGCTTGCGGGGCCGCAGGTTTGGGCCGGTTCACCCATTCTCCCGACATCTGCAACTGGCGTTCGACATCGCGCACCGATTCAAAGTATTCGTCCAAGCGCGAGCGGTCCGTGGAACTCACGCGCGCGCTCAATCGTTTCGCCTGTTCGCCCACGAGGTCCAGCATGCTGCGGCCCATGACAATCTTGCGGAGTTCTTCCTCCTGCTGCTGTTTGGTGCTCGCGAGAAAAAGTCTCGAAAAGACCTGCGAGGGCTGGGAGATGGCCGGAATTCCAACGCCGTTTCCAGTGTAGGAAAGACTTCCTCCGCTCGTGCTCAAGACGAGGCTGTGGTAGCGGGTCTGGCCGCGGAAATGGTCCGCAAAGCGCTGGTCGAGGGAGATCGTGTTCTTAAGGTTGTAACTGTAATCTGGATATGGCGCGCCTGTGAGAATCACCGCCTCGGCTTTATGGCCGCCGCCTCCCGTGTTCGGATGGCTGAGGCCCGAAATGATCGTGTAATCGTGTCGGAACTCTTTGAGATATTCGAGGTGCGGGGTTGTCGCGTAATCGCGCCCCGAGGAGGTGGGGACAAAAACATAGGGGTCAAAGCCGAAGGGAGTGCCGATGGCCACGAGGCGTTTCGGACTGGCCTCATTCGCCGGTTGAGGGGCGCCGAGGGCTTTGGTCATCGATTCCAGAAAGGGAAGGGCGAGGCAGACGCCCGTGCTGCGCAGAAAGTGGCGGCGGTCGACGATGGGGTTCATAGGGGATGGTGGCTATTTGGATAGAAAAAGTTCGCTCTGAATCACTTCGTGCAAAAGGGTGCGCAGGCCGTAGCCCTGCTTTTGGGCTGCCGCAACAATGGCGTCGAGCGCCGCAATGTCGCCCGGTTCAGTGCGTGTTCCGGTGGAATACGTGACCAGTTTTCCCGCAAGACAACGGGCGATGGCCTCTTTTTGCTGCAGCGCGAGTTTCTTGAATTCACCCGGTCCGGCGAAGGCCTGCTTGTCTGAAAGCACACCACTGGCATCGACGCGCTGGCCGATGCGGTATTTAAATTTGGCGCCGTCGTCTCCAAGGGTTTTGACTTCGGTCCCTGTCTCGGTCGTTCGGTAATTCTCGCGCCATTGGCCAATAGGATCAAACGCCTCCATGGCAAATCCAGGAGGGTCAATTTGGCGGTGACAAGAGGCGCAGGATTCGCTGCTTTGATGTTTGCTCAACTGCTCGCGAACGGTCGTGGCCCCGCGGGTGTCTGGCTCGATGGAGCCCACATTTGGCGGCGGCGGAGAAGGGGGATGCCCAAAAATGTTATCGAGCACCCAGGCGCCTCGCAAGACGGGGGAGGTGCGCGACCCATTGGCTGTCACTTTGAGGACGCTCGCCTGTGTGAGCACGCCCCCGCGCGGACTGTCTAAGGGAAGCTGGACTTTGCGCATCCCCGTACCGGCGACCGGGGGAAGGCCGTAGAATTCCGCCAGCCGGTTGTTCAGAAATGTCGCGTCCGAGTCGATGAGTTTCAAGAGGCTTCCGTTGTGCTCAAGGAGGTCCGCGAAGCAAAGGCGAGTTTCAGCGGCGATCGATTCTCGGAGCAGGCCGTCCACGACGGAACTGAAGCGGTTCGAGTAGAATTCGGGAAACAGTTCCTTGTCCGGCATCGTGGCATCCAAGTCGCGCAAGTGCAGCCAGTGGTCGAGGAAATCGTGGATAAACGCCCGGGAACGCGCAGAAGCGAGGAGCCGCTCGGTCTCTGCTTTCAGCACTTTTGGATTGCTCAATGTGCCTCTTTCGGCGGCGTGCCGCAGCCCTTCGTCCGGCGCAGAACGGGTCAGGAAATACGACAGTCGCGAGGCGAGCGCATGGTTGTCCAAACGACCGGTTGGTTCCACGAGAAACAAGAAGTCCGGAGAACACAAAACCGTCAGATAAGCCTGCCGCATCGCGGCTTCAAAGCATTCATTCGCATCCAGTTGGCGGTTAGCCACCTCCAGAAAGGGCGCCACTTCGTCCGTGCTGACCGGGCGGCGAAACGCACGAGCGACAAACTTGGGGAGGAGTTCTTTTGCCGCCGCCCTGGTATCCTCGGGAATGGGGGTTAACTGCGCGGTGTTTCTGGGTTGGGCGAACTCACCGGTGCCTTTTATTTCCTTCGGAAGTTCCTTAAAAGGTTTGAGCGGTGTGTTGCCGAACAACACTTGATGGCCGGCCGGCGGCCATTCTTGATCCAATGGACCCTCGAGTTCGATCCAGTCAATGCCAAGTCCCAGTCCCTCTATTTGCGCGGGCGGTTTCGGCGGATAATACCCCAGCTTCCTTTTGACCCGCGCCTGGTTGAGGCGGTAGGGGTCGATGATCACGTTGTCTCCGGGACCAAACCAGTGTTGGATCTCTGCGACGGCACTTCCTTCAGCGGGTGCGTCAAAGTAGCCGAAGCTCTTCTTGCTGACCGTGGTCCGCAGGGAATACACAAGGCCTTCGCCCTGTCCGTCATGGGTAAATGCCGAAACGCGTACCTTGTACAGACCGGGCCGTTCCTTCGTGCTTTTCGCAAACTGGTCCGAACGGATCGGGACTTCAATGTGGGGCGCGGTAAAAAAGATCAGGCGACCGTCGCGGATTTGGATCACCGGTTTGTTGCTGCCGTGCGTGAGAGAGCCGTTGGATTTCTGGGGATCGTCCGTGATTTCATCGGCAAAAACAAAACGGCGTGTCTCGGCCGCCGGCCTGGGCGCACGCACCGCGGCCGCTCTCAGTGCCGCCTCGGCCGCGTCCATGTAACGATGGATGTGGACCGGGGAAATGCTCAACGCGGCTGCCGAGGTGTCAAAACCGTCCGCCTCTTCGTCCAGGGGGAGCATGTCCTGGAGGGGCGTGGTGATGCCGAGCATGTCGTGCAGTGTGTTTTCGTACTCCAGTCGATTGAGCCGGCGCATACGGCCCCGGCCATCCTGTCTCCTCAACTTAATTTCCTGCGCCAAGGTTCGCTTCGTCCATGCTTGGATCTGTTCGGTATCCTTCCACGGAAGACGCTCCTTTTTGGGCGGAGGCATTTCTCCCGCTTCCACTCGTGCAAGCACGCGGCCCCAATGTTTTGCGGCATCCGGAGCCGGAGTCGTGCCAAGATCGACGCGCAGTTGGTCGAGCCGGAAGTCTCCCTTGTGCGTGTCGGCGTCATGACAATCGGCACAATGCCGTTCCAAGAGAGCCAGCACCTTTTGTCCTTCAAGCGGAGAGCCGCTCTTTGCAGCAGTGCCCCCGAGCGCTGCCGTAAGCGCAGGCAGAAATCCGCTCAGGAGCAGGATTTTCTGAGGCCAAGCCGGGCGTATGCGCAGTGCTGGAAGGGGGGGCGACATGGGTGGAGAGAATGAGGGATGAACTATGACGCAAAGCCATCTCACTGCCAGCAAAAAAAAAAAAAAAAAAAAAAAAAAAAAAAAAA
>CANJPY010000006.1 GCA_947476255.1 Chthoniobacteraceae bacterium
AGTTTTTTGAGGCTTTCGACACGATTGCAGAGCAAATCTCATGCCGAATTAAATCTTAAACAAAACAACGGGAGTAGCTTATGCGCTTATTCAGGATCGACTATGGAGTGTTCGAGGAACTGGATGGATGGGTGCGCCGGAAACTGCGCTGCCTGATCTGGCGGAGATGGAAGAGGGTCTATACCCGAGCCCGCCGTTTGATATCCCTCGGTTTTGCGGAAGCCAAGGCATGGTGTTGCGCCTGTAACGGCGTGAAAAACACGGTTCTATTCAGAACCGGGCTGCACTTACGTTGACAAATGAAACCCCCGAGAGCGGTCCCTCCGGTCTACGACTGGAGTTTTCTGCGGTAGGCCGTGGTGTTTGTCCTGAAATGAAGGTCGTACAAGTCTTTGACTTTATTGATCTTCATTAGAATCCAGGGCTGCAGCGGAGAGCGGCCGTTTTTGGTGAAAACAATATCGTCTGCGATGTAAGCGCAGGAGTGGTACGCATCACCAGTATCGACATCGGTGAAGAAAAGAACGTCGCCCAATTCGTAGGGCGGAGAGACACGGTCGAAGTTTTCGAGCGTGTAGGCCGTTGCCTGCGGGGGATCACTGAGTCGCTCGATAGAACTGGTGTTGAAAAAGTTGAGGGACGACCAGTGGCAGTCGGGGAGGTAGCCGGAGCGTGTTTGAGAGGGGCGGGGAAATGTGTAGAGAATCTTTCGGATTTCAGCCGGCAGCAAGTGGACCAAATCGATCTTATCGAGCGCCTCGTAGCGCAGCATTGAATTGAGAAAGGTCGATGTGTCTTTGAAGCGTGTGCCCTTGTTCCAATAATCCTGTAGCTCCTGCGGGTTCCCTTCTTTGATTCGTACCTTGGCCACAAGCGTGGGAGTGCGGCTGAAGGCGCGTAAAATATTGATACGCTCCTTTTCCGAAGACGCCAGAGCCAGGACTGCTGGAGTATCCGCGAAGAGTCTCGCGGAGGGAGTCGCGTACGAGGTTTTCTCAATGAAATCCAGAACCTCGGGACTGACCTCAATGCCGGCGAGCCATTTTTTGACCGACTCTCCGTAGATAATCTCCGGTTCGGAATGATACTCGTTTTCAGGCCACTTCGCGAGCGTACGGTACAGGGTGTTCCTAATCTGCGGTGGGAGCGCGAGGATGGTGTCTGTTTTGGGGTAAATCGTGGT
The DNA here is from genome assembly GCA_947476255.1 of Chthoniobacteraceae bacterium. Taxonomy (GTDB): domain Bacteria; phylum Verrucomicrobiota; class Verrucomicrobiia; order Chthoniobacterales; family Chthoniobacteraceae; genus Chth-196. Next base: position 1,184 of record CANJPY010000006.1, read on the forward strand.
TCCTTCAGCGCTTTGCATCCAGCGCTCTCGGTCGGTGAGTTGGGATTCAAGATCTTGGGGTAGCTTCAGGGTTAGCAAGAAACTAGCGACGGCGTCAGGGGCCATCTTTCCGAAAAACCAGCGCGTTCGGATGGACGTAGGTTGCGACGCCTTGACGAGTTCCATCGGCGCTTCGAGCAAGGCCTCAAAATATTCGAGTTGTCCCCAGGGACCGATCTTTGAGAGCTCGAGGCCTTGCAGGGACAACTCCGGGGCGCTCTTTTCTTTGTTCCCCGTTCCCTCTTGGGCCGGAACGGGTTTGCGCAAGTTCGGCATGCTGGCGTCTGCCTGCCCGAGGACAGACGAGGCCAGGAGCACGAGGCTCAGAGTTTTAAAAGAAATTGAAGGAACGAGCATTTTCGGAATACCAGCACCCGTGAATCACTCCACGGGCCGCACACTTTTTGTAGCAGGCTGAGAGCCCGATAAAATGCGCTAAGAAGAGAGGCTTGTCACCTTCATTAACCAACTATCGTGGAACGAGATGATGCTAGGTGCAGCTTGTACGTTGCGAGAGAAATATTCCGTTCCTCGGCGTGTTCCACCATGGGCAGCGGGTAGCTTGAAACCAAACGCAGGCCCGGGCTTGGAGGTTGGTGCAAACGCGGCCCGGGAACGGATGCTAATTCCGGCACCCAGCGCTTGATATACTCCCCGGCAGCGTCAAAACGGAGGCCCTGGGTCCACGGGTTTTGGATGCGGAAGTAGGGGGCTGCGTCCGTGCCGGTGCCGGAACTCCACTGCCAGCCGCCGTTGTTTGAAGCGATCTCGCCGTCGAGCAGGCGCTGCATAAACCACCGTTCGCCTTCTCTCCAATCAAGGTGCAGATCCTTGGTGAGAAACATGGCCACGATCATGCGCACCCGGTTGTGCATGAATCCTGTCTGGCGGAGTTGCCGCATGCCAGCGTCCACAATGGGAAAGCCGGTTTGGGCCTTCTGCCAGCGTTCGAGGGACTCGGGGTCTTTTTTCCAGGGCATTCCGCGGTAGGCTTCGGAGTATTCGAGTTCCAGAACCTCCGGCTTGTTCCAGAGCACTTGGAAGTAAAACTCTCTCCAGCAAAGCTCATTGATATAAATTTGAAGCGACCGCGCCTGCGGTTCTTTGAGTCCCTTGGCACAGTCCAGCAGTCGGGCGTAAACCTTGCGGATGGAGAGCAGTCCGAAGCGTAAATCCTGCGAAATACGAGACGTGCCATCGATGGAGGGAATATCGCGGCGTTCGACGTAGTGATAAACGGCTTTTTCGAGGAAGCGCTCGAGGCGTGACTGGGCGGCGGTTTCTCCTGCGGCGGGAAGTTCGGTGCCATCGGGCTTGAGCTCCCAGGTTTGGAGGGTGGGGAGAGGAAGGGAGCGGATGTTGGGCGGTGTGAGCAGCCGCGTTACCGTGCGACCCGGGAGAGGTTTGTCCAACTTCGACCAGGCCTTGCAATAGGGCGTAAAGACCCGGAACGGGGAATTGGAACCTGTGAGGACCTCGTTTTGTTCATGCAGCGCGACGTCCTTGTAAAGATGGAGCCGGATCCCAAGTTGTTCAGCGAGTTTCTCGAGGTCGGCTTCCACAGCGCGCCCAAACGGGTCCGGGTCCCGATTTGCATAAATGGCTGAGGCGCCCGTTTCTTTGACGAGCGCTTTGAGCTCGGCCAAAGCTTCCCCTTGCCGGATGACGAGGTGGCTTCCGGCTTTCCGGAGCGATGTCGAGAGTGAAGCGAGGTTCTCGACAAGGAACTGCTGGCGTGGAGCGCCCGTCCACTGGTGGTGTTTTTTCCATTGGCTCAGCACGTAGACGGGCACGATTTGGTCGTGCGCGGAGATGGCGGCATTGAGGGCGGTGTTATCGGTGAGACGCAGGTCGCGGCGGAACCAGTGGATAGCAATGGTCATGGGAAGGCAAAGAGTGGGATGGAGAACGGCTGATGGCGATAGACTGAACCGTTTGAGGGCCGCAGGCAAACGGGGAGGAGGTCATTTTTGAGGACACCCCGTTTTTCTCGGCGTGCGGTTCTGAGGATGAGTGGTTTAAACTGGGGAATGCGAAATTCTCAGGGCATCTTTGTGGCGGCCGTTTTTTATGCGGGTTGCAGCGCCTGTGGGGCCGAGCCATTCAAAGAAGTGGGGCCGGCGTTGTTTCGCAGCGGGCAGATTCAACTGGATGCAAAGGAGAGGGTTGTGACGTTCCCCGCCAAGGTCAACATGAGAGAGGGGGCCCTGGAATACGCGCTTGTCACGCCAGCGGGGAGCGTGCACGAGAGTTTGCTGGTGACGGAGGTGGATCTTGTGGATTTGCATACCGCATTTTTGCTGCTGGGCCTTAAAGGCCAGGAGGGGGCTGGTTCCTCCGGACAAGGAACGCTTAACGCAAGGGAGTTGGAGTCTGCTCCAGAGCTCGCGGGCGCTTCCGTGCGTGTGTATTTGCGGTGGGAAAGTGGCGGCGCCAAAAAACGGGCGGCCCTCTCGGAATGGATTCAATACAAGCCGGAGGGCAAGGCCGCCCGGGAGGGGCCGTGGTCCTATACGGGGTCTTATTTTGCGGGAAACCAGTTTGCCGCGGTTGCGGAAGGAGCGGTGGTGTGTTTGGTGACGAACGCGGCGGCGTTGGTGAATAATCCACGAAAGGGGCGCAAGGATGATCGTGCCTGGGAGGTGAACACAGGAAGTGTCCCCCCGGCGGGAACAGCGGTGACTCTTGAGATCGAAGTGCCTACGCTTGAGAAATCCACCCCATGAAGTCCTTGTTCGTTCTCATCATACCCCTTCTTTTGGCCTGTGCGTCTTGCAATTCTGTGCAGGCGGCGAATGTCTCGCCTGGCGCGTCTGTGGGAAACGGGTCCTTGCAGCACGAGGTGGATCTTGCCTTGGAACGCGGGGCTCAATTCTTGATTGGCGCGCAGACTACGGAGGGTTCTTGGTCCAACGCGAAGCATCCTGCGATCACGAGCTTGGGGCTTCTTGCTTTGGGAAAGTTGCCCGGAAAAAGGAGTCCCGAAACCGTGGAGGTGTTGGCGAGGGGTTACAAATTTGTGCGAGCGCAGGTGCGTGAGAATGGAGGGATTTATGTCGAAAGCTTGAGCAACTATAATACAGCGGTTTGCACGCTGGCGTTGCTGCGTCTTGGGGATCCCGCAGATCTCAGAGTGATCGAGGGAGCGCGCCAATTTTTAGTGGCGCAGCAGGCGAGTGGGATGGTTGCGCCAGAACTTGATGGAGGCATTGGCTACGGCCCCACTGGAGTGAGCCCGAAGCGGCAGCATCCTGATTTGGACAACACACTTGTGGCGCTGGAAGCATTGCGGGCGTGTGAGTTGGCTCGAAAGGGGGAGGAAAAAGCGGCGCTTCCTGCGCTGGATTGGAAGGCGGCCATTGCGTTTGTGACGCGCTGTCAAAACATGGGTGAGACCAACCCGCTGCCCAACATTTCAGTGCAGCCTGCTGACAGAGGCGGTTTTGTTTATTACCCGGGTTTCAGCAACGCTGGTGCAACCGACCTTCCGGACGGAAGCAAGGCGCTTCGAAGTTACGGCAGCATGAGTTACGCCGGGTTGCTGTCCTTCATCTACGCGGAACTGTCTCCGGCGGATCCTCGCATGAAAGCGGCGCGCGAGTGGCTGGGCGCAAATTTTACGCTTGAAGAAAATCCGGGCCTCGGCGAGCAGGGGCTCTTCTATTATTATCATCTGATGGCCAAAGCGTTGGCGGCTTCAGGCGGGGATGTTGCACCCGGAAACAACCGTGTGCCCGAGGGGTGGGCCAAAGATCTTGCGCTGAAAATTGTCCAGCTTCAGAGCGGGAACGGTTCCTGGACAAACAAGAACGGCCGCTGGATGGAGGCCGATCCAGTGCTGGCCACGGCTTACAGCATGCTGACTCTTGAGTTGATTCGGGAACGACTTTAACGGCCGCGAAACGGCTGGGTCTCGCGGATGATGCGATCCCAAAGAGCGCGGTGCAGGGAATCTGGATGGTTTGTTTGAGTCGTGCTTCCGAGCCGCCATGCTGCGGTTGGAAGCGCGGATAGCGCCGCGGAACGGCCGCGTTGCTCGACTTCATAATCCACCGCCGCGACAGCTTCTTCGAGTTGGGAAAACCGCGCCATGGCTTTGTCATCCATGAGCACTTCCCAGACTTTGCCGCGGCCCGGTCTTCGGCGCACGACGACCTCGCTGATGGTGCCGGGAAACTTTTCAAAATGGAGTCCGAGTCCGTGCCTTCCCAAAGAGAACCAGGCATTGCCCGAAATGGCGCGCACGTTTTCATGGACTTCGAGTGTGAGTGGGTCGAAGGCGGCGGCACGGTTTTGAATTTCTGGAAGAGTCAGGGCGCTGGCTTCCCATTCGAAGCCCGGGTGATCAAGGAGGATGTTCTGCCAAGAGCGCCTGGCGTCGCTGATATCGCCGCCTTCAAGATTGAGGTGGCGTGGGATCCCGAACAGGGAGGGGAGGGTGCATAAGTTCAGCGTCGATACGTCGACGAAGTCCAGGATGAGGCAGTCTTTTTTGCCCGGGTGGAGCCGGGTGCCGCGTCCGACGCATTGCGCGTAAAGGCCTTCGGAGCGCGTGGGGCGTGCCATGGCGATGCAGGATGTGCCGGGATCGTCAAACCCTTCGGTGAGGACCGCGACGTTGGTGAGGACCTGAATGCGGCCGCTGCGGAAGTCTGCGAGCGCTTGCGCCCGGATGTCGGGGGCCATCTCACCGTGGACGATCCCCGCGGGCACCCCCAGAAGGTTGAGGGCGCGACAGAGATTGCGTGCGTGGTTGACGGTGACGCAAAACGCGATGGTGCGGCGGTCGCGCGCGAGTTCTTGAATTGAACGAGCGACAAGTGCGTTGCGTTCCTCAATATCGACGGCTTCTGCGAGTTCATCCTCGCGAAAATCAAGCGAGCCCGGGGACAATTTTGTGAGATCTGCCGAGGTGGAGATGCGAAAGCCGCGCAAGGGAGCCAGAAATCCATCCTCGATCATTTCGTGCAATTGGCGGGTATAGACGATCTTTTCGAACACCGAGATGAGCCCTTTTCCATCGCCGCGTGCCGTGGTGGCGGTGAACCCGAGGAGAGTGCCGGTCCAGTTTTCCTCGAATGCCCCCAATTGTCTTAATACACGCAGGTTGTCTTCAGCCGCGGCGTGGTGGCATTCATCATAAATGATCAGCCCCAGGTCGCGGCCTTGCAAGACACGGGCGAGACGTTCTTCGTGCAGCGAGCGAATGGAGCAGACCAAGACTTTGGCTTCGGCGACGGCGCGCTCCGCCCCGCGTTCGATGGAGACGATGTGTTGTCCCTGCAACGCGGTTTCGAGCTTGGAGCGCGCCTGTGAGAGGAGTTCCTCGCGGTGTGCGAGGACGAGCACTTGTTTGCGGGCGAGGCGTGCGAGTTCGGAGAAGACGACGGTTTTTCCGGCGCCGGTGGGCAAACACACGATCATGCGGCGCACGCCCTGCCTGCGCGCGGCGAGTACGGCTTCGATGGCTTCGCGTTGGTAGGGACGCAGGGTGATGGCATCAGCGGCCATGGGGGCGTTTGTTTGAGAGCAGAGCGGCTTTTGACTGCCGGGCTCTATCCTTGGGCTCGATGGGGCGAAGGGCTGGAGTAAGCACGAGAAAATCCAGGGGTGTGTTTTAGGTTGAAGTGGGGCGCAAGCTCGGGCCGTCCACCCATTGTGGAGGGATCATGATTTGGCGTGGGACGGCCGGTATGCCATGCTCGTTTTGGCTCAGTTGGGAGGCGACGAGATCGACGGCAGCGGCGGCAAGATGGTCGCGGCGTTGGTAGATCCCCGCGAAGTGTGTCATGCGGGGAGTCCAATCGTGAACCGCAAACCCGATGTCTGCGGGGATATTGAGCTTCATGCGCTTGAGCCAGCCTGGGACGTGGGTGTCGAAGGAAATAAGTGCGTCAGGTTGGTAAGTATTTATCCAGTTCACAAAAGCCGAATGGCCTTTTGAAATCTGGTTGTAGGGTAAAAGCAGGAGTGGCACTCGGCATTGCGGAGGCAGGTTTTGCTGGCAGTGAAACAACCCTCCACTATAGCCGAATTGGGAGCGATCTACGATCCATTGAGTCACTGCGACCCCAATACGAGTGTACCCCCGCAGACTCAGTTGTTCGAAGGCGGCTTGGATGCCGAGGAGCATGTTTCCCGCGCACATGTGTAAGGCGGGCGTACGCATGGCGTAGCCAAAGGTCACTGCCGCGAAAGGCGCGTAGTCGATTTGGCTGCAGGGAAGGGAGGTACTCTGAGGGGAAACAATCACGCCCTCAATACCGCGGGCCTTGAGGATCATTTGCAATTTTTGTGGGCCTAAGCCTGCGCGTCCTAACCAAAACTCCTCCACTGTATATCCGTATCCGGCGGCCCGGCGGCGGATTTCTTCAATGGGAACGTATTGGTAGGACGCATTCAGGAGATGGTCTTGAGGCACGTCTTCGCGAATGACTGCGAGCACGGATTGGAACCGCACTTTTTTCTTTGCGCGAACCACCTGCATTAACCGCGCCACCTCGGGATCGGGCCGGTACTGGAGTTCCCGGGCCGCCTCAAGAATCTTTTCGCGGGTGGCAGGCGCCACCCTTGGGACTCCCCGGAGCGCCCGTGAAACGGTCATGATCGAAACTCCCGCCTGATGGGCGATATCCTTCAGGGTGGAGGGTTGGATTGACATGCTTGGGCAGCCTTATACCAACGGTATTCTTCGGTCAAATACCTCGTTCTGCGGCTGCAGGGAGAAAGCGCCGCTCGGGCTCCTGCCTCAGAACAGCTCTCGGTGAATTTGTGCCGGCCGTCATCCGTATTTGGGAGCCGATCGAGCCGCAGAAGCGCCAGAGCAGTTAAGGTTTATGCGAGCTTGGGGCGGCTTGGGGCGGGGGCGAGTTTATGGAGGTCCGCAGGTTACGGTGCGATCCGAGGAGCCCTTGGTTTGCAGTGCGGAGCGTAACCCTGTTGGACGATCTTCGATAAGACTGGGGGACATTGTGCTGGCTCGGAGGTTGTCGGAGCCAGAAAAACACCCCCCAGAGCGCGAGGCAGTCAGCATTGCCGCTAGCGCCCCTGCGAAGCTCGCGTTTGCAAGGGCGGCGGCAGTGGAACGGGGAGGGGTGGGCCGCCCTACTTCTTCTTGGCCGTCGACGAGGCGTCCATTTTTGTGAGCTCCACCAACTCCGACAAAATGTTCAAGGTCTCCTGCTTCACCGGATCCAGGCGGACTGGGGTGCTTTTGAAGACAAGCTTGCCGTCCTTTTCCTTCTGAGGCTCGCTGGGCGCATCCGTTGCGGGTGCGTCGTCATCGTCGGAAAGCGAGGCAGAGTCCTTGCTGGGTTTCGGATCCACAAACTTGACCGGAATCAGTTCTTTTTTTGAGACGTTTTCCAGAGTGATTCTGAAAACCTTCGGGTCCTTCTCTTTGGATCTCTGGGAGCGTTCGGTCTCCCGTTTTTCCTTCCGCTCCTTGTCCTCGTCGAGTTCCCTCTGTCTTGTCGTCTCGTTGAGGGAAATCCTGTTTTCCCCGAGTCTTTTGCGAATGCGCTCCAAGTCGTCGGCAACGTAGGAAAACTCTGGGTTGAGTGGAATGCGGGCTGCGGAACGGCGGCGAAGTTCGTCCATGTGGAGGGGTTTTTCCCACTTGTCGAATTCCAGCGCATTAAAGGTGTCGTAGGGGAGGGGATCCTTGAGGGATTCTTCGCCGATTTCGGGCTGGTCGTAAATGGAGGGGAGCACGATGTCGCTTTCCACGCCTCTGAGCTGTGTGGAGCCGCCTGCGACCCGGTAGAATTTTTGAATCGTGAGTTTCACCGCTCCCGCTTCGCTTCCGTTGGCGAGGAAGGGGACGGCGCGGCTCAGTTCGATCATCTGCTGGACGGTGCCTTTGCCGAAGGTTTTGGTGTCGCCGATGATGAGGGCGCGGCCGTAGTCCTGCATGGCGCCTGCAAAAATTTCGCTGGCCGAGGCGCTTTGGCGGTTGACCAAAACGACCATCGGGCCGTCGTAGGCGATGGAGGGATCCTTGTCCCGGGACAGGGTGACTTCGCCGTTCCAGCTGCGGGCCTGAACGACAGGCCCCTTTTTAATAAAGAGTCCGGTCAGGTTGACCGCCTCGTCCAGAAAGCCGCCTCCGTCCCTGCGCAGGTCCATGACGAGGCCCTGAATGCCCTCCTGCTTCAAGCGGTTCAGCAGTGCCAGCACATCCCGCGTGGTGCTTTTTGCGCTGGAATTGCTGTTGCGTTCGGGATCGCCGTAAAAGGAGGGGAGCACAATGAAACCAAGCTTAACGGTTTGTCCGTTGGGTTTTGTCCATTCAATGAGTTCGGCGCGGGCCTCTTCGTCCTTGAGCTTCACCTCGTCCCGTTTGATTTCCACGGTGTGGCGGTCGGTGGCGTTGGTGGCGTCCACGGGGATGAGCTGGATGCGGACAATCGTGTCCTTTTTGCCGCGGATCATGTTGACGATTTTGTCGAGTTTCATGTCCACGCAGTCCACGAACTCTTTTTCGCCCTGAGCCACGGAAACGATGCGGTCGCCGACCTTGATTTTGCCGGATTTCATGGCGGGTCCGCCCGGGACAAGTTCCCAGATTTTTGCGTAGCCGTCTTCGGCGCGGAGTTTGGCTCCGATGCCGAAAAGCGAGAGCCGCATGTTGATGGCGAACTGCTCGAGGTCATTTTTGCTCAGGTATTCGGAGTGCGGGTCATACGTCTGGGCGAGGCTGAGGAGGAAGGTTTTGATGACGTCCTCGGCGGTCTGTTCTTGGAGGCTGCGGATAAACTGGTCGTAGCGTTTTCCGACAGCCTGGGCGGGTTCTGTTTTTTTCTTTACGAGGCGCTCCTGCAGGAGTTCGGAGGTGATGCGGTTTTTCCAGACCTCGCGGGCGGCGGAGTCCGAGGCGGGCCAGGGGACTTTCTGGCGGTTGATGTCTACAAAACCATCCCCGTCAAAGCGCAGTTCGGAGGCGAGCAGTTCCTTGGCGTAGGTGACGCGCTCTTCGACTCGTTTGCGGAAGAGATCGTGGATCTGGTGCGCGGCGAGGGTGCGTCCTGCGAGGATTTCGTCATCGAGTTTGTCTCCCCATTGTTTGGTGAAGGCATCGACATCCTCTTGGGTGAAAAAGAGGTGGTTGTAATCAAGGGCGTCCAGATAGTTGCGCAGCAGGCGCTGGGACATGGCGTCGTTGAGGGGAAGTTTGGAATAGTGGATGCTCTCGAGGAGGCGCGCCACCGCGATGGAAACCTGCCCGGGATCGGGTTCCCCGGCGGCGAGGACCTGGAGGGGGCTGAGGGGGCTGAGGGGGCTGAGGGGGCTGAGGGGGCCGAGGGTGTGGAGGGAGAAGAAGCCTAACGCTGCGAGGGAGAAGAAGGGGGAGCGTGAGAGCTTCATGGGATCTTGGAGGTTGGGAGAGAAACGGGGGCGGGAAAGAGGGCTGGGAAGGGTGGGAAATTCAGGGAGTGCCGTGCGGTGGATTTTTGGGTGGGTGAGGCGGATAAGGGTCGATAAGGGTCGATAAGGCCGGATGATCGCCTGTAAATGGTCTGCTAGATTTTTAATCCTATATTTTCACAAAGTTGGCACAACTTCGTGTCTTAATCAAAGCCGCTTTAACCTTTCTACGGAGCGCGGCGCTGGAAAGCCTTACTAAATGCGAATGGCGTTCATAAAAGGCGGCTTCCTGTTTTGTGGGATCGGGTCCCTGCGCGACCCTCCTTCCAGCCAGAGCAGAAAACTTTGAGCCGTATCCCTCTTCCACGGGGGCTTGTGCCTCTGAAGAATGTGAAACCTTGGATTGACGAAAGGGGACGGGATTGGGAGGGATGGGGGGTGCACTCCCTCTCTATCGACACTTACACTGGCGGTTTGTTCGAAACAAATGCCTACTATCTTCCTGCGTCCCGTCTTTTGGTGGATGCCCCCGAGGGGGTTGCCGATTGGTTAAAGAAGAAGGGATACACCGTGGACGGTCTGCTCCTGACCCACGGGCATGTGGACCACGTCTGGGATGCCGCACAAGTCCAGAGGGAGCATGGTGCCGCCGTTTATTATCATCCGGAGACCACGCCGATGGTGCTGGATCCCAAGTTTTATGAGCGCCTGGGACTTCCTTGGGAGGTTGCCCCGATTGCCCCCGGCCATCTATTGGAGGCCACACAGAGCTTTGCTCTGGGGGGTCTTAAATTTCAGGTGCTCGAAGTTCCCGGGCATTGCCCGGGATCCTTGTGCTTTTACCATGCTGATTCAGGCATTTTATTCGGAGGAGACGTTTTATTCTCGGGCGCCGTGGGGCGCTGGGATCTGCCTGGGGGGAATCGGGATCTGCTTTTGAGTGGGATTCGCGAAAAACTGTTTCCTTTGGGGGATGGGGTCAAGGTGCTTTCGGGGCACGGTCCGGTGACGACGATAGGTCGGGAGCGCGAGAGCAATCCGTATTTGAGCTGAGCGGGGGGCTTATTTTGCCCTGGGATGGAACCGGTAGTGGACGGACTTCAAGCGCTGGGAATCCACATGGGTGTAGATTTGGGTGGTGGAGATGTCCGCGTGGCCGAGGAGTTCTTGAATGATGCGTAAATCGGCGCCGTTGCCTAGGAGATGCGTGGCGAAGGAATGGCGCAGCAAGTGGGGGTATACGCCTTCGGAGAGGCCGGCGCGGGCGGCGATTTCTTTGGTGAGTTGCCAGATCCGGTCAGGGGTCAGGGCGCGGCCGTGGTTGGACAAAAAGACGTGGCTGCGTGTGTGTTTGCGCACCAATTCCGGGCGTTCCGCTTGAATGTAAGTATGCAGGGCGGTGGCGGCTTTGGTTCCGACGGGAACGACGCGCATTTTGTCGCCCTTTCCAGTGACCCGCAAAAGACGGACGTCCAAATTCAGGTGTTCAAGGCGGGCGCCGCACAGTTCGGAGACGCGGAGTCCGCAGGCGTAAAGGGTTTCGAAGATGGCGCGGTTGCGCAAAGCCAGGGGGTGGTCTTCGCCGATGGCGTCGAGAAGCGTCTCTACCTGTTGTTCATTGAGGGTTTCGGGGAGATAGCGCTCGAGTCGCGGGAGGACCAACAATTCGGCAGGGTCTTGTGTGATGCGCTCCCGGGCGCGCAGCCAGCGGAAGAAAATCTTGAGGGCGACGACGTTGAGTTTGAGCGAAGCGGCGGCCATGCCGGCGCGTTTGCGGTGCTCTAGAAAACCGACGAAATGATCACGTGCGACGGATTTGACCGCCGCGAGGGAGTGCGTTTTGAGGAGCCACGCGGCGAAGCTTTCGAGGGAGATGCGTGTGGAGACTTGGTAGTGGTCCGACAGGCCGCGTTCGGTGGCGAGGTAGATGATGAAGTCCTCGATGTCGGTTTGCATGGAGGGACTTTACGCGAAGATCAACGCCACGGAAGTGGCTTATCCGAGTTTGGAGCCGGTGAGTCGTTCGTAGGCTTCCTGGTACTTGGCGCTGGTGCGTTCGACGATGGCATCGGGCAGGCTTGGTGCGGGCGGTGTTTTATCCCAAGTGAGGGTTTCGAGGTAGTCGCGAACGAATTGTTTGTCGAAGCTGGGCGGGCTCATGCCGGGGGCGTAGTCGGAGGCGGGCCAGAAGCGGGAGGAGTCTGGGGTGAGGCATTCGTCGATAAGGATGACCTGCCCGTTGAGGAGGCCGAATTCAAACTTGGTATCGGCGATGATGATGCCTTTGGAGGCGGCCCAAGTGCGGCCGGCTTCGTAGAGGGCGATGGCGTGTGCGCGCACTTGCGTGGCGACGTTTTCGCCGAGGAGGCGGCAGCATTCCTCCCAGGAGATGTTTTCATCGTGTCCTGAGACGGCTTTGGTCGAGGGGGTGAACAAGGTTTCCGGGAGTTTTGCCGCCTGCTGTAAGCCTGCAGGCAAGGGGATTCCACAGACGCTTTGTGAAGCCTGGTATTCTTTCCAACCGGACCCGGCGAGGTAGCCTCGGACGACGCATTCGACAGGGAGCGGTTGGGCTTTTTTCACCAACATCGAGCGTCCTTCCAGCTGGGATTGGAAAGGGTGGAGTACGGAGGGAAAGTCAGTGAATGCGGTGGCTACGATGTGGTTGGGAAGGAAATCAAATTTTTCAAACCAGAAGGTGGAAAGTTGGGTGAGGACCTCCCCCTTGCGTGGAATGGCGGTGGGCAGGATGCAGTCAAAGGCGGAGATGCGATCGGAGGCGACGAGAAGCAGGTGTTCGCCAAGGTCGTAAATATCGCGGACCTTGCCGGAGGCGATTTTGTGAATGCCTGGAAGTTCGGGAGCGTGGAGGAGCATGAGTGAAGAAAGGGGTTTGGATTGGATTTCGAGGGGAGGCGGGCCTTAGGCGCCCGGCTTATCTGCAATGGCCTCTTGCATTGTGGCATGGACGAGGGGCCACGGAATGTCTTCGACTTGTTTCCATGCACCGGGAGCGGTGGGGAGAACGAATAGGTTTTTACCGTTGCGGAATTTTTTGTCCAGTTGGAGGGCGCGGAGCATGGGTTCAAAAAGCTCGGGGTGACCGGGGTAGGAAAGCGGCAGGCCTGCGCGGAGGAGAAGGGCTTCGAGGCGGGTTTGGAAAAGGGCGTCACACAAGCCGAGTTGGAGGGCGAGACGGGTGGCTGCGGCCATTCCAATGGAGATGGCTTCTCCGTGGGTGAGCGCGTAGTGGGCGCTCAATTCGAGCGCGTGGCCGATGGTGTGGCCGAAGTTAAGGACGTTGCGGATGCCGAGTTTGTCGAATTCGTCCTGGGCGACGACGTTGGCTTTGAGTTGCACGCACCGCGCGACGATGTCCACCAGCGTTTCCGGATTCTGCGCCAGTAGTTTTTCGAGGGCGCCGGCTTCGAGATCGTCAAAGAGGGACTGGGAACAAACGGCGCCGTATTTGATGATTTCGGCGGTGCCTGAGCGCAGTTCTCTTGGGGAGAGCGTTTTGAGGGTAGCGAGATCGCAGAAAACGAGGCGTGGCTGGGAGAAGGCGCCCATGATGTTTTTGACGCCGCCAAAATTGACGGCGACTTTGCCTCCGACGCTGGAGTCCACGGCGGCGAGCAGTGTGGTGGGGATTTGGACGAAGGGGACGCCTCTGCGGTAAACGGCTGCGGCGAAGCCACCGAGATCTCCGACGACGCCTCCTCCGAGGAGGAGAACGAGGGGGGAAGCGCCTGCGTCGGGAAAGTGTTCGAGCAGGGCGGCGCAGGTGGCGGAAAAGACGTCCCAATTTTTGCCTTCCTCGGAGGCGGGAATATCGTGGCGCACGATGCGTTGAAAGCCGGCGTTTTTTAAGGAGGTTTCGAGCGTTGAAAAATAGAGCGCGGCCACGTCCGGATTGGTGAGGACGAAGGCGTTGGTTTGTGCGAGGCCGTGTGTGCGCAGGGTGGCGCCCAGTTGCGGGAGGCAGTGGGTTTGGACGAGGACGGGGTAGGAGCGTGGTCCGAGGGCGACCTCAACACGGGTGGACATAGGAAAAGGTGTAGCGGCGGGAGGGCAAGGAATCCAGCCATGGAAAAAGAAAAAGGGCAGCCCCTTGAGGACTGCCCTTTTTGCAGAAGAGACGTTCGAGTGAATTAGAACGTGATGCCAAGGCCGAGGTTGCCGACCACATCGTTGTCAGCGTTACCTCCAACGGCAGATTTATTGACGTTGTAGTAGGTGCCGCCGAGGTTAGCCGTCCAGACGCCGTATTGCTTGGGCATGGGGATGGCGTAGCCGAGGTTGACGCCTGCGGAGAGGTATCCGTATCCGTCTTCTTTGTAGTATTTAGACGAGCCGAACCCGAGGGTCACGGGAAGAGTCACTGTGACTGGACCGGCGGCGATGCTGGGAGCGACTGCTGCTTCCCAGTAGTTACCGCGATGTCCACTGTTAACTCCCCCAAGTGCAGCATCACTGTTTGAAAGAGCTGCCTTCCCACTGATTTCGTGCTGATGAGTGATGGAAGGATGGAGCGCAAATGCCCCTAAAATGTCCGAGTCATCGAAGGCCAGCTTGGAAACGAGGGATTCCGAGGTTTCAAGCGTGCTGCTGTTCGGGAAGAACATGAACTGGTAGCTCTCCGTGAGGGTCACTTTGCCGAAAGTCAGGGAGACGCCAGGGGTGAAGTCTGATTCAACCCAGGATTTCGGACTGTTCCATAATCCGTTGCCTGAAGGAGATGTGGAAGTTGCTGGATTGGTGAGGGAGTTCCAGATTCCGATATTGATGGTGGCCTTGTTGAGGAAGCCATCTCCTTCAAACGCCTTGAAATTGATGTCCGCGTAGGGCTGGAAGCTCGCAGAATGGTTCTGCTGAATCGAGCCGTGGTAGTAGTAGGCGGTGACCACGTTCAGACCGATGTCGCCTGTGATGGCGCTTTCCTGAAGTTTTTCAGGAGCGGGCACGGGCTTTGACTTGGACGAAGCGGTGCCTGCCCAGGAAAGGGTAGGGAGGGCAACGACTGCTGCAACGGCACAGATCTGTGCAACTGATTTGTTAATCATAGGTGGTGTGTTTTGTTTGAAACAAGCTCAGCCGGGGGGCTGAAAGACGCCTGTCAGGCTACTTCCTGCCAATGAATGTGATGAAATGGCAAGGTAAAAATGTAACAATCCTGTATCATTTTTTCGCCAGAAGTGTGTCGTTTTATACACTTAGCGGCCTGCGATGCGGCGTAAGCCGGGGGGATTTCGGCCCATGGCCGCGTAAAGAGTGCCCCGTATAGATTCAAGTGTAGATCTAAGAGCAGGAGCGGTTTGTGCAATAACACGCAGGCTCAATCCCGAAGGGTGAATCAAGCGGCTTTGTCCAATCCAAACATCTCTGGATTGCAGATCATGAAGCGGTTTTAGGAGATCCGAGTGAAGCGAAAAATATTTGCTCACAGCAAGGACGCTTCCGTAATACGCGGTGGGAAAATGGGCCGTGAGCGCGCGAATGGTTGGCGTTCCTGGTTCCAGCCACAAGCGCTCTTTGGCGGCGTGTTGCTCCCCCACCAAGAGATCCGTGCGCCAGTCCAGCCATTGGTATCGAAAGGCTTCGCCCGACGCGGTCCGACCAGGGGCGAGGGATTCAAAAAAGAGCAGTTCGCCGTCCTCCGCAACCTCGAGACGGGTTGATTGTTTGTAACAAGCGCCAGCCTGAGGGATGAAAATTTCGGGAAGAACTTCGAGAAAAGCGTTAGGCTCCACCACGAATCGCTGCTCCAGGGCGGCCCAGCCATTGCGCACGCGGTGTGCGCGGCTTGCTCCGGGCATCGTGAGAAGGAGTCGTGCTCCGGAGTGTACGGTGGCTTCCTGCACGATACGGTCGTCTTCGAGGAGTCCGGCGGTGGGGTTGACGACATTTAACACCAAGGTGTCCTCTTCCCAGTGTGGCTTGCTGAGATGAATCGGAGCGCGGAACGATTGTTCGCGGAGACAGGAAATGCCGCGCGCATCCAGGGCGCATGCGAGGCGCATGTGTCCCTGAATCCCTTTTTGAGGGGTGACGGATTCAGTCACAGGCTGAACAATGCCTCCCGACGGATCCATGCGAGAAGCGGGTCCCTGCCTTTTTCTGAGCGGAGGTCAGCGAAGAGGAAGGGGCGTTCGCCGCGCATGATTTTGGCGTCGCGCGCCATGACCTCGAGATCTGCGCCGACGTGGGGGGCGAGGTCGGTTTTATTAATGAGCAGTAAATCGCTGTGGCGAATGGCCGGGCCGCCTTTGCGGGGGATTTTATCGCCCTGAGCGACATCGATGACGTAGATGAAGGCATCGACGAGTTCTGGGGAAAAGGTGGCGGAGAGGTTGTCGCCGCCGCTTTCAACGAGGATGAGTTTTGCATCGGGGTGCCGGCGTTCGAGTTCGGCGATGGCGGCGAGGTTCATGCTGGTGTCATCGCGGATGGCGGTGTGGGGGCAGCCGCCTGTTTCGACGCCGAGAATACGGTCTGCGGGGAGGGCTTGGTGGCGGGTGAGGAACTCTGCGTCCTCCCGGGTGTAGATATCGTTGGTGACGACGGCGAGGGAGAGGTCGTGGCGCAGCCACTGGCACAGGCGTAACAACAGCATCGTTTTACCGGAGCCGACGGGGCCGCCGATGCCGATGCGTACGGGGCGTTGGGTATGGGGCGGAGGGGTGGTGGGGAGCGGCGGAAGAGAAGGAATTGAGTCTGGCATCGGAAAAAAGGTTGCGTATCTGGAGAGATCGGCTACGTTTCTCGGCCCACCAAGTACATTTTATGGCGAAGACGAGTTGGATTGAACGTGAGAAAAAGAAAGCAGCGACAGTAGCTAAATACGCTACATTGCGTGCAGAATTGAAGGCAAAAGGCGATTACGTCGGTCTTTCCCTTCTCCCCCGCAATGCGAGTCCAGTGCGTATGTCGAAGCGCTGTTTGCAATCGGGACGTAAGCGGGCCTTTATCGGGCGTTTTAAACTCTCTCGTATTGCGTTTCGCGAGTTGGCTTCCAATGGGATGATCCCAGGGGTGACCAAGTCGAGTTGGTAAAGCAACTGGCGAACTAGCGACTTAGCAAATTCGCAAAGCGGCGTCAGTTTAAAGAACCTTTTTATTTCGCGAGAATCGAGTCGCAGGTTGTCCCTGCGACTCGGTTCTTTTTTTGTCTGTATTTCGTGAATGCAGTGAACTAGAAATTGCAAGTTCAGTGTTCGCGCGATTGAGGCGCTCAAGTATGTCATTAGATGTTGGTGCGGACCCGCAAGGGGTTCCTGTATTTTTTCAGTTAGGGGCAGTTCTCGTCCTTGTCGGACTGAACGGTTTTTTCGTCGCTTCAGAGTTTGCGATCGTCAAGGTGCGCTCCAGTCAGTTGGAGGCTCTGGAGGCGTCTGGGGAAAAGAAGGCACGGCGGGCGATCGAGGTGACAGAGAACTTGGAAGCGTACCTGTCTGCAACGCAGTTGGGGATTACTCTGGCGAGTCTGGCGTTGGGGTGGGTGGGGGAGCCGTGTGTGTCGAGGTTGATTCATCCGCTGCTAGTCTCGCTGGGCGTGGTTTCGGAAACGGTGTTGCACACGGTTTCGGTGGGAGTCGCTTTTGCCGTCATCACATTTCTCCATATCGTTCTGGGGGAATTAGCTCCCAAAACACTCGCCATCTCCAAACCCGTGCCCACAACCGTCTGGGTGAGTGTGCCCCTGGCATTGTTTTATCAACTGTTTCGCCCGGCGATTTGGTTTTTAAACGGCTCCGCGAATTTGATTTTGCGCAAGATTTTGAGGATCAGCCCGGTGGGAGAGCACGAACTGGCGCACTCCGAGGAGGAGTTGCGTGTGATTCTCGCTGAAAGTGAAGATGCGAGGCAGGTGACGCCCATTGGCAAAGAGATTCTCATCAATGCGCTCGACTTGCGAAAGCGAGTGGTTCGCGACATCACGACCCCCCGCAAGGAGGTGGTTTTTCTCAACACGGAGGATACGTTTGAGGAAAATCTGACACGCGCTGTGGAATCGCGGCACACGCGGTTTCCGGTCTGCGAGGGGCATTTGGACCATGCGATCGGGCTGGTCCATATCAAGGATTTGCTCGTGGAAATGCGCGCTTCCCAACCGGACTTGATGCGGGCGAAGCGGGAGATTTTGCCTGTGCCTGAGATGATGCCACTGGAGCGTTTGTTGACTTTTTTTCTGAGCAAACACGCCCACCTTGCGCTTGTGGTTGATGAATATGGAGGGACTGTCGGTGTGGTGACGCTGGACAACGTGCTGGCGGAGATTGTGGGGGATATTCAGGACGAGTTTGATACGGAACTGCCTGAATTTAAGCGTGTCAACGCGGACGAGTTTGTGGTCGACGGAGGGATGGCTCTTTACGAATTAAAAGATCTTGCAGGACTTGACCTCGAGAGTGAAGACGTCAGCACGGTGGGCGGCTATGTGACGCATCTGGCGGGGAATCTCCCTGCGGTGGGAGATCAAGTGCAGGTGGATCGGTTTGAGGTGACGGTCACCAAAGCCGATGGACGCAGGGTATTAGAGGTGCGTTTCCGGAGGGTGAAGCAGCCTCAGGATTAAAAGGCGCTCCCGGCGCCCACGAGACAGGCTTCTCTGGGAGAGGGGAGCACTGCATTAGGAACGTCGCGAAGCGGGGGGCTTGGTGGGCGGGTTGTAGCACCGACCAGTGTCCCGGAAAACTGTCGGAGGCGAAGGCCTCTCAGAGACAGCGCCGGGGACCAGCGATGAGATGCTATTCGGGAGGCGTGTGCGTGGATTCAGGGAGCGCGTGGTCGAGGGGGGCGACCTCGGGGGCCTGAACGGGTTGCACTGAGTGTTCCTGCACTTCAGCTGAAGCGGGTGCGGGCTCGGATTCTTCTGGAAGTCCCTCGGATTCGGTGGGTTCGGCGGAATGATCCTCCGGCTGGTCTTCGTCCTCGGCTGTGGCGCTGCCTGTTTTTCCACTGTGAGAGACAGGGGCCAGCGGGAGATCGAGGCGGCCGTCTGCGAACTCAATGACGTGCCCTGCGTGGACAAGATAGTGCAAATCCGAGGCGATTTGGGTTTTTCGAGCCGAGAGTTCCGGGGTTTCTGGTTCCTCTGTGTTAATGGTGCCGAGAATCTTGATTGCCAGATCTCTTTTACTGATGCGAGGCGATTCCCCAATGATGCTCAGCAGGGAGGCTGGACCGTCAGCGAACCCGGCTGTGTCCGTGGCACGCTTGGGGCGTACGGCAGAGACATAGAGGACGCGTTTGCGGTGTTTGAAGACTTGCAGTCCTTGCTCGTCAAAGAAGTTGCGCAGTCCGTGAACCAGGCCTCCGGGGTAGGCGAGTTCTTTGTCGAAGGCCTCTCTGGCTGCTGTGAGCAGGGCACGCTCGGGCAGATCGCGCGCGGATTTGCCACTGCATTCCAAGGTGGCAGCGGTCTTGATAAGTTGAGGCAGATAGTGTTTCCGAAAGTGAGCTTCCGCATCCTGCAAGGTTTTGAACTGGAGGACCTCAGGCTCTTTCAGCGTATGGAAGGAGGTTTGTTTGCTCACTTCCGCTTTCCAGTCCGCCACGGCTTCTTCAGAGGTGACGACTTCCACTTCGGAGCGTTGGAATTCTGGGAAACTCATGCGGCGGCTGAAGCGCTCTTCGTACAGACGACGGATGGCCACTTGGTAGCCATGGTAGTTGGTGGGTCCGAGGAAGGTTCCCGTGGAGCGGCAGAGCGCTACACTTGTGTAGTTGCCTTTTGGAGGGTCTACTTCGAGAACTTCCTCTTTGTAAAACTCCTGCCACATGGAGCGGAAGGCATTTCGGTCGAGAAGCGTGGAATCAAACGCAATCGGACCGTGATCAAGTTGATGGAGCGGGTGGGCTGCGTCTGGGGAAGAAATCCGGAGGGCGTGGCGTTCTGGTTTTTCGAGGAACATACGCGCCGTGCCAAAAAGAGGGTAAGCTTTGGCGCTTAGGCGGATCTGTTTGGCGATATTTGCAGCGGCGTTGGGTTCGGGAATGAACTGGATTTTGACTGTGACAGGGAGTGCCTCTGTGCGTGGGGGGCCTTGACGGCGTTCGGAAGTGCGGCGGTCGTCGTTTCCTCGTCCAGCTTGAGGGCGAGAGTCCTGGCGAGGTCCGCCGCGTCCCTGAGGGCGAGAGTCCTGCCGAGGTCCGCCGCGTCCTTGGGTTCCGCCGGGTCCGCCTTCGCGTCTTGCGCCACCGGCGTCTCGACGCGGGCCCCCTTGTCCGGGGTGAGCTCCCCGAGAAAAGTTATCGCGCGTGTCGCGAGGAGACGCGCCCGGGTGGTCCGCGTACTTTTTGGGAGCCGAGGTTTCTTTGAGCCAGTCAGGCAGGAATTTAAGGTCGAGTGAGGAGAGCGGATCGCTCATGAGATAAAAAGGAGAGGGAGGGCCAAGAGACGTTTATCGTGCAAATGATCGTTTGCCGATAGCAGAATTTACTTAGAATGGTGGGAATTAGTTTTGAGGGGGGGCCTTTGGTGCCGGCATGGGGTGTGGCGGTTTCGGTTGAGAGTCTGCAGAAGGTTGCGGCACAGGAGGAGGGGTATGGTCGGTAAATTTTCCCAGAGCCTTGGACTTTGAGGCCGCGGGGAGATTGATTTTTTCCCAAGGCCAGCCTTCGCTCGGTCGAAAGCCGTCATCGAGGGCCTTGGAGAGATCGGTCTCAATCTCGTTCAAGGGCAACAGTTTTGGTGCGATTTTAGAAGCCTGCCGGTAGTCTTCGAGAGCTTCGGAATAAAAGCCGAGTTGCGTATTGGCGTGACCATGGACGATCAGATACTGCGCCTGGCGTTCGGGGGAGTCTGCGGCGCCAACAAGCGCCAGGTTGATTTGGGCGAGGGCCTGGGCGGAACGTTTTTGTTTCAATTGCATGATGGCGTCGCGGTAGTTGCTGTCAGCGGTCGCGCGCAATTGATAAACGATTTGCTCAAGGCGTTGATTGGCGCTCTTTAAGTCTTGGTTGCTCGCACTAAGAGCCCCTTCACTCTGACGCAGTTTTTCACGGTCAGATGAAATCTGGCCGAGAAAATAGGCGAGCAGTATCTGGGAGAGCGCCAAAAAGCCCACGATCATCAGGGCTTCATGTTTCCTTCTTCCAAGCAGCAGTTGGAGTTGCCTAATCCAACCGGCTTGCTCTGCCTGCGGTGCGAAGCCGTTTTGGCAGGCAACGATGTCTGCCTGCAGTTCTTCCACGCTTTGATAGCGCTCTGCAGGCAGGAGGCGCATTGCCTTCTGGACAACGGCCGTCAATCCCTCGGGCAGTTTTCTTCTTGGACAATGAAGCAGTTTAGGGGGAGGTTTCCCGAATTCCCCCGGCATGAGGACCCGCTTCTCCAAGGAGATCAGATTTCCGGAGCGGATGGCAGAAATAACCTGTTCGCTATCATGTAATTCAATGGGGGCTCTGAGAGCGAGGATCTCGTACAAAATCATGCCTAGCACAAAAATGTCAGAACGCGCGTCCAAGCGAGAAATGCCGTCGGTCTGCTCCGGGGAAAGATACGGAGGGGTTCCAATGACGCTGCCTTCGATGGTTTGAAAGCGCCCTTCTGAGGGAAGTTGCAGAGAGGGTTCCGCCGCTTTGGCTGAGGTTGGAGCGGTGGCGAGTTCGGAGATCCTTTTTGCCAAGCCCCAGTCCATCACAAGTACTTCCCCGAAAGCACCGAGCATGATGTTGCACGGCTTTAAGTCCCGGTGGATGACTCCGTGCGAATGAGCGAAAGCAAGGGCGTCCGCGACTTTTAAGAACACGGTCACAAGTGCGGAGAGAGGAAACTGCCGGCAAGTATCGGTGTCTTCGTGGCGGAGTTTTTTGAGGACATCTTCAAGGGTTTGTCCCTTGACGTGCTTCATTGTGTAGAAGACTTGGCCGTCTGGACTTATGCCTAGCTGATAGACTGGAACGATATTGGGATGCTCGAGTTGTCCAGTCAGTTGGGCTTCGCCCACAAAGCGAAGGAGTTTCTCTGAAGAAAACTCATTGCCGCTGCGGAGCACCTTCATGGCCACGGAGCGTTGCACGCGTGGGTCGCGTGCTTTTAAAACGAGGCCCATTCCCCCCTCACCCAAGGTGCCGTTGACTTGGTGGGTTTCCTGCGAAATTTCGTTGCGAATCGCTTTTAACCCCAATGTGTCGTCATTGAGGTCCGCATTGATCTGCGCAAGCGTGTCTTTTCCGTAGACGAAGGAAAGTCGGGCAGCGCCGATGTGCACCTCTGCGCCGTTTTGCAAAGGTGTTGGAAGGGTGGTTCGAAGTCCTTCGATAAAGACCCCTGCTTTACTCTCGAGGTCTTCAATAGTCAGTCGGTGGCCCAAAAAGGACAGCCGGGCGTGCATCCGCTCGACATTCTTGGCATCAATTTGCAAATGGCAGCTCGGGTCGCTGCCGATCACATACACACCGACCGGAACGCTGTACACGGTTCGGCATTCTGTCCCGACCCAAACTTGGACTTCAACTTGGAGCGGTAAAGGGTCAACCACTTTTTCTTCGGGAGCCGGGGAGGGGGTTGACATAATCCAGTTTCGAAGACGCCGAAACTGTGGCCCGAATGCTCTCTGAGTGAAGGGCTAATCCCCCTCCTCTTGTGGAGAGACACGCCGACCGCTGGGAGCGGTTGGCGTGTTAAAGGGGACAGGCATTATAGACCAGGGAGCGTCGTGGTTGGAGGCTTCGGCGGAGTTCCTGCGGGCGCCATACTTCCAGCCGGGGACATCGCGCCAGCGCCATCCATAGTGGCGCCGGACATGGAGGGAGCGCCGGACATGGAGGGAGCACCGGACATGGAGGGAGCGCCGGACATGGAGGGAGCGCCGGACATGGAGGGAGCGCCGGACATGGAGGGGCTGTCCAAACCAGGGATGCCTGTGGACATTGCTGGGGCTGCCGAAGGTGAGTCCAAACCGGGGATCGAAGGGGCCCCCATGCCTGTCAAACCGCCCAAGCCAGAGTCCATTTGAAGCGAAGGCCCATCTGCTCTGACCTTGTCGGCGTTCATTTTTTGGGAACTTTGCGCGACCATCCTGAGTCGATCGACCTCGCGCTTATCCTTATCCATTTCGGCTCTAGCTATCGCTGCCTGCTCGTAGGGCTCAAAGGTGTAGCTTTTCTGCAGTACGGTGGTTCCATCGCGATTGGTCACCACCGCGAATTTCGTCTTTTGGTAAGAGTAAGTCCGAGAATAAGGGGTGTCGCAACTCGTGAAGCTGAGCATCACGGGTGCGATTAAGAGCAGCGAAGCGATCGGGAGGGAACGGTTCATAAGTGGATTATGGCAAAAGGCTGGATGCGAGTCAATGGTGGTTGGAGAGGGTTTGAAAAACAGGGAGGGAACGATTTTACACGCCTGCGCAGGACATTCGTATTCCGTTAAGAAGGAATCGCTCTGAACCCATGTTTGGTTCCCAACCCAAGGCATTCTGCCATTGGGCGCAGTCCGCCTGTGCACGTTTCCTCGGAAAGATTGGCGGCCGCGGCGCATACCCCGAGACGGAGCTGCTCCTCGACGGTTTTTTTCTCGTGCCAGCCTAGGAGCACGCCTGCGGTAAAGGCGTCGCCGGCTCCTGCCGCGCCCTTGATATAGCCTTCCGGCAGAATGACACTGCCATGCTGGGTCCAGGCGCCGTCTCGCCCCAGAGTGCACCCTCCTTCCGGGAAATGCACGAGCACCCTTTCGCGTACTCCAGCTTCCAAGAGGACTTCCATCGATGCGCGCAGCGCCGCCATATCCAAACCTTCTGGAGTTCGAATTTTGTGGCCTGTGACCCTGCCGGCTTCAAATTCGTTCATGATGCAGTAGTCCGTGTATTTCAGGGAGGGAAGCACGATGCGCGCGAAACGTTCGCTGTCCTCACTCACCACGTCCACTGAAGTGCTCAGGCCTGCAGCTTGCGCACGCGCGAGAATTCCGGCAGCCACCGTGCCAAACTCGGCACAGGGTTTGTCCAACCCGTCCAAGAGAAGCAGGTACCCAAGGTGGAAAATCTTCGCCCGGGTTTTTTCGAAGTCGAAGTGGTTCGCATCCAGAAGGGCATTGGCACCTCGTGCATGGAAAAAAGTGCGTCTGCCAGAGCCTTTGACGGTCATGACATCGGTGTAGCTGGTGGGGGCATCTGCCGTGGCTTGAAGGTATTCGGTTTGAATGCCAAAGTGGCGGCAGGCCTCTGAGATGTATTGGCCGTGCCCGTCTTTGCCAACCAAGCCCACGGCTTCCAAGGGAAAAGGGGCGCCCATGGCGGCGAGATCCACGAGGACGTTGAAGGGAGATCCGCCTGTGCCGCGCGTTTCGCTGGTGATGTTGGCTAAAGCATCTTGCTGGGGCCAGACATCGATGATTTTGACGGCGTCAACAATCCAGTTTCCGCCTGCGAGAATGCCATTTCGGGAGCTCATTTTGAATGATGTTGGATGAATGGAGGAGGGAAGGGAAAGCGAAACCAGCGCTCAGGCCTGATTTTTGACGCGCTCGATTTCCGCGCCCAGCCCCATGAGTTTTTCATCAATGGATTCGTATCCGCGGTCGATGTGGTAGACGCGGTTGACTTCGGTGGTGCCGTCCGCAATGAGTCCCGCTAGGACCAACGCCGCCGAGGCGCGCAAATCGCTGGCCATGACCGGGGCTCCGCTCAAGCGTGTGACGCCGCTGATTCGCGCGGTTGCGCCCTCGAGGGCGATGTCTGCGCCCATGCGTTTGAGTTCGGAGACGTGCATGAACCGTTGGGGAAAAACAGTTTCGGTCACACTGCTGCTTCCGTTAGCACGACTCAGAAGGGCGCACATCTGCGCCTGCATGTCGGTGGGAAAACCGGGGTAGGGTTCCGTGATCAAATGCACGGGTTGAGCAGAGCCATTTCCGAACACCGTGATGGTGTCCCTTTGAATGTTCAGTCGGAACCCCGCCTCACTGATAGCGTTTGTGACTGCATTAAGGTGCTCGGCGTTGACGCGTCGCAGTGTCACCTCGGTGCCTGCCAGAGCCGCGGCCACGAGAAAGGTACCGGCTTCAATGCGGTCTGGAATCACAGAATGTTCCGCTCCATGGAGTTCCTTGACACCTTCAATGGCGATGCGGCGCGTGCCTGCGCCCTCAATTTTGGCGCCCATTTTGGTGAGAAAATTCGCGAGATCCACGACTTCTGGTTCGGCGGCAGCGCCTTCGATGATTGTCATTCCCTCGGCGAGTGTCGCGGCCATCATCACATTGCCCGTCCCTAACACTGTGGGCCCCTGTCTGCCTTCCAAGTCCATGGTGGAGCCGCGCAATTCGTCGGCGAAAACTTTCACATCCCCGCCTTCGACGCGACAGGCGGCATTCAGAGCGCGGAATCCTTTGAGATGAAGGTCGATGGGGCGGTCCCCAATCACGCACCCGCCTGGAAGCGAAACGCGTGCCTCTTTATGGCGTCCCAACAGAGGCCCTAGCACGCACACGGACGCTCGCATCTTCCGCACGATTTCGTAGGGAGCCACCGTGGAGACTTTGTCGGCTTGGACGGTGACTGTGCCGCTGGCGCGCTCCACCTGTGCCCCGAGGTGGGAGAGGATTTGGAGCATGTAGTGGATGTCACTCAGGTCGGGGACGGAATGAATAACGCAGGGTTCGCGGGTCAGCAGCGTGGCGGCCAAGATTGGCAGGGCGGAGTTTTTGGAGCCGCTGATTTTGACGTGACCCGCCAGAGAGCGTCCTCCGTGGACGATAATTTTATCCATACGTGGCGAAGAGAAAGCGGTTGCGGTGGTTGTAGTCGGATTCCTGAGAAATATCCCTGTACCCGGCGGCGGCAAGAGCTTCAGCCAGAGGGGCGGACTGGGCGTGGCCAATTTCGAGGGCGAGCAGGCCCTGAAGATGGGCGCGGGCGGCAAGGAGCAGGGGGCGGATCAGATCGGTTCCATCTGGACCGCCTTCGAGGGCCAGAGCGGGATCCCTCTGGACTTCACGTGAAAGCGAGGCCATTTCGCCCGTTGGAACGTAAGGGAGATTTGCAACGATACATGCAAAAACGCCTGAAACTGCGGTCATGAGACTGCCGTGATGGAAGGTGACACGGGAGTCGAGTTGCAGTGAGGCGGCGTTTTCCTTGGCTAGAGAAAGGGCGGCTTCGGAGATGTCCACGGCATGAACCTCTGCTTCCGGCCATTGTGCGGCCAGGGTAAGGGCGAGGATGCCGCTGCCCGTGCCGACGTCTAAAATTCGGGGAGGCGGGGTTGAAAAACGGGCGAGAATCTTCTCCGCGAGCAACTCTGTTTCGGGCCTTGGGATGAGTGCCCGCGCGTCCGTACGAAAGGTGCGACCATGAAATTCGACAGTCCCGAGGAGGTGCTGGAGCGGCTCGCCTTGCGCGCGCCTGCGTACGAGTGCGCGCAATGGGGCGAGTTCGAGTTCGGAAAGGGGGCGGTCGAAGGCGAGGTAGAGGTCCATGCGCTTGGGCAGGCCAAGGACATGGGCGAGGAGGTGTTCGATGTTGAGCCGGGGGCTTTCCACGCCGGCTTTGGCGAAGTACGCGGAGGTAGACTGCAGCACTTCGAGCACGCTTTTCATGAAAATGGAATCGCCGAGGCCGGTGCTTTGGGTTGGTCGCGGCCGTTTTAGGGAGTGGTAGTGAGGCTTGCTTCTGCAAGTCGCTCTGCCATGTCAGCGGTTTGGAGGGTGGAAATCATTTCTGCAATGTCCCCTTCCAAAAAACGGTCGAGATTGTAAAGCGTCAGGCCCACACGGTGATCGGTGACGCGGTTCTGGGGGAAATTGTAGGTGCGAATTTTTTCTTCGCGGCCGCCGGTGCCGACCTGGCTTTTGCGCTGGGCGGCGTATTTTTCAGCTTCCTCGCGTTGTTTGCGTTCCAGAAGGCGGGAGCGCAGGATCTGGAGTGCTTTCTCCTTGTTTTTTTGCTGGGAACGCCCGTCCTGGCAGCGGACTATGGTGCCTGTGGGAATGTGGAGCACTTGAACGGCGGAATCCGTCGTGTTGACTCCCTGGCCTCCCGGGCCTCCGGCGCGACAGACTTCAATGCGGAGGTCGTCCGCTTTGAGTTCCATATCGACTTCTTCCGCCTCAGGGAGGACCGCCACGGTCGCCGTGGAGGTGTGGATGCGTCCCTGCGTTTCGGTGGCGGGAACGCGTTGGACGCGGTGCACGCCGCTTTCGTAGCGCAACTTGCGGAACACGGCTTGGCCTGAAACTTTGAAGATAATTTCGCGAACCCCCCCGAGTTCGCTTGGGCTGACTTCGAGTTGCTCGATTTTAAGGCCCGTCATTTCTGCGTAACGGGTGTACAAACGCGCGAGATCGGCCGCGAAAAGGGCTGCTTCGTCGCCTCCAGTTCCTGCGCGTATTTCCACGATGGCATCGCGGTCTTCGTTCGGGTCAGGAGGGAGGAGCGCCAATTGGATCTCCTTTTCGAGGGAGGCCACACCTTTCTCTAACTCCGGGAGGTCGGCTTGGGCCATTTCCGCAAGATCCGTGTCTGTCCCAAAGGCGAGTTTGGAGGACTCTTCCAATTCGAATTGGGTGCGGGAGAGTTGTGTCCAGAGAGCGAGCAACTCCTTGAGGCGTGTGTGCTCCCGTAAGAGTTCGCGGGCGCGCTTGGGGTCGTCGTAGAGATCTCCGGCTGCGACGAGTTTTTCAAGTTCGTCAAAACGCTCTTGTTTCTTTGCGATGAGAGGGCCGAAATCCATGAGAAAGCGATGGCGGAAAAAAGCGCTGGGAGTGAGGCAGGGAGTTACAACAACCGAAGAGGCAGCGTGTCCGAAACAAGGAATGTGAGCGGCGCGGGAAGAGGAACGCTCAATATTCAAATAAAAACGGTGAAGGCGGCACGGGGCACCTTCACCGTTTGAAAATACAGAGGCAAAGAACTAGACCTTCTTGCGGCGTACCGCTGGGGACGCGGAATAGCGCTTGGCGAATTTTTCGATGCGACCTGCGGTATCGACGAACTTTTGTTCACCGGTAAAGAAGGGATGACAGGAGGCACAGATCCCGATCCGAAGATCACGCCGAGTGGACCGGGTGGGGTAAGCGGTCCCGCAGGCGCAGGTGATGTTGGTCTGTTCGTAGCGGGGATGAATATCAGCTTTCATGGCGTGGAAAAAGAACCCTGAAACATACTGGCTTGCTTCTGCGCGGCAAGGGGAAAACAACGAAGGGTGCTATTTTTAAGCAAAAGACTGAATGTCACGGCCTCGAACAGGCCGCTGTTGGCAGTTTCAAAAATTTCAGTAAGCTATTCTCGATGAAACAACACGCTCCCTTGCTCGCAGTGGTTCTTTCCTTGGTTGCCGGCTCCTTCGCAGTGGCGGCCAAGCCGGGTTGGACTGAAAATTTCGCCGAGGCTCAAGCCAAGGCCTCCGCTCAAAAGAAGCATCTGCTCCTGGATTTTACGGGTTCAGACTGGTGCGGTTGGTGCATCAAGATCGACAAGGAGGTTTTCGCGACGCCCGATTTCAAGGAATTTGGCGGGAAAAGTCTGGTTCTTGTAGAAGTCGATTTTCCCAAGGCGAAGCCACAAACTCCCGCAGTAAAGACGCAAAACGAGGGTCTCGAGCGGAAATTTAAGGTCAATGGATATCCCACTCTGGTTCTCTTGGATGCAACAGGCAAAGAGGTGAAGCGCTGGGAGGGTTTCGATCCCAAGTTCCTAAGCGACCTTAAACAAGCGGTGGGAAGCAAGTAGTGGTTCGGCCTGGGGCCTGCGAGGTGTGGAGCGGTTAGAGAGGGCGCGGAGCACCCTTAGAGAGGGCGCGGAGCACCCTTAGAGAGGGCGCGGAGCACCAGTGTCGCGGGTCTCTGCTGAGATCTCGCCTGCTCGCTGTGCCGCGGCTGTGGGAGGCGCGCTGAAGGCGCCTCTGAGTGTGAGCGTCTCCTCCAGACAGCCGAGCTGCGTGAGTCGCACAGGGACGCCTGTGAGTTGTTGCAGTTCAAGGGGCGCGGCCTCCAGAGCGGAGAGTTTGGGGCGGATCATGGCCGTCGCAATGCCTCCGAACATCCCACCGCCGCTTTCCATTTTAAAGCCGCTGAAGCGCACGTGCGTTTCCCCCTCGGGGGTGACGTCGCCCTCAACGTCAATCTTTAGGCTGCCGCCGAACACTTTGGCTTCGACGGTAACGTGGAGATGTAACCGGTTGGGGGTAGGTTCGGAGAGACGGAGGTTTGTCTGGCTGATTTTGACGCCTTGCTCCGCTGCGGCCTTCACTGCGGCCTTGTGCAGGGCCGCTTCGAGGGCTGGAATCGGCAGAGTGATATTGAGTTCGGCGCCTTGGAGGCCACTGGGGACGTCTGCTGGTTTTTCGAGCGAGACGATGGCTCCCGTCAGCTCTGCGGTTTGGAGGAGCAGGCGTGCTGCGACGAGGGCTTCCTCTGCGGTGGTTGGTGGTTTTTCGGGACGAAGAAGAGGGGTAAACATGCGAGAGGGGAGGAAGCGGCGTTAAAGAGGGGGGGTAGTGGGGAGGAAGTCTTTCCAGAGGAGGAATTTAGGTCCCGCGAGTATGTCCGTACAAGTGCACATGCAGGCGGTCACAAAAACGAAAGCCTGTTTCTTTGCACCATTCGGCGACCGATAAACTTTTTTCACGTAAGCCCGAGGATTCTACGCCTTCAGGCATAAGCAGTACCTTGTGCGCAGGCACGGAAACGCCCGTCTGCTTGAGAAGATCGCGGATTTCTTGAAGCTCGGTATATTTGCCGACGACAAATTTAAGCTGATAAGCGCCCGCGAGCAGCCACTCGCGGAGGACTTCGGGCCGGAGGCGTGTATGGTGATGGCGGTCCACCCAGGCGGGACCTGCTTCGGCCGCTGTCGGGGCGGAGTTCGCAAGTTTTGGACTGAGGGAAGCCAAGTCGTAGACGGCATCGCCGGGAGTAATGGTGGCGGCAGTTTCGATCGTGATATGCCAGCCTGCTTCTCGCAGCTTTTTGCCAAGCTCTGTGAGTTCGCGCACGAGCATGGGTTCACCTCCGGTAAAAACAGCATGCCTGACCCCGGAAAACGCTGTGATTTGTGCGAATACAGCGTCGACCGAGAGGGAGTCGCCCTCCGGGGACCAGGAGGCGTAGGGAGTGTCGCACCAGCGACAGCGTAGGTTGCACCCGGAGGTGCGAACGAATACGGAGGGAATGCCCGTGAGCTCTCCCTCACCCTGAATGGAATAAAAAATCTCGGCGATGCGCATCGCTATTTAGGGGGAAGGTTTTGGGGGCAGGGGGCCCACGTGTGCATAGAGTGTGGGGTCTGGGAGGCGGGCGTTTAAAAAGGCCTCGCGTCTTTCCACGCAGGTCCCGCATTCGCCGCAGTGGATGGGTCCGCCCACATAGCAGGACCAAGTGTGCTCGAAGGGTACCTTTAACGCGGCGCCTCTTGCCGCGATGGCGGCTTTGTCGAAGGTGATAAAGGGACGCAAGACCTCGAGTTTCTCGTAGGTTCCCTCCCGGATGGCATCGGCCATTGCTGCCATAAACGGTTCCCGGCAGTCTGGATATACAGCATGGTCACCCGCGTGCGCTGCGATGACCAAGGCGCCCGCGTTGCAGCTTTCTGCAAACCCAGCCGCGATCGCAAGCATGATCCCGTTTCGGAAGGGGACCACGGTCTGGCGCATGGAATCTTCCTCGTAATGGCCTTTGGGGATGGGCGCCCCCCCTTTCAAAAGCGCGGAGGCAAAGTGTTCTCCCATAAATTGAAGAGGAAGGACTACATGACGGATACCGAGGTTTTTCGCATGCCAGGCGGCCTCGGGCAGTTCGCGTGCGTTGTGTTTTGCGCCGTAATCAAAAGACAAGGCTGCCGCAACGGGGCGCTCTGCCGCCACGTGATACAGCGCTGTCACTGAATCCATGCCGCCGCTGAGGAGGACCACGGCAGGCTGCGGCGTCTTCATTTGCGCGTTCCCTGCCTGCTCACGTGCTCTGCTTCCACCGTGACGCTAATGCCTCCGCGGGAGGCGAAACTGCCGGTCACCTTCATGCGGCGCGGTGAGCAGGCTGCGACGAGGTCTTCGAGGATCCGGTTTGCCACTTCTTCGTTGAAGGCCGCGCAGTTACGGAAACTCGCCAGATAAAACTTCAGGGACTTGGTTTCGATACAGCGTTTCCCTGCCACATACTGAATGTGGAGTTGGGCAAAGTCAGGCTGACCTGTAACCGGACAGAGTGAGGTGAAGTCCTCGCAATCGAAGTGGATGACGTAATCGCGGTGGGGGTAGCGGTTGTCGAAGGTTTCAAGAATGTCCGGAGAGACTGTTTGAGGAAATCCCGCCCCCGATTTTCCGAGCAGATGGAGTCCGCCAGAGGGGGACGCGCTTTTAGATTTAGCCATGCTCGGCTTTTACCTTAAACCGCCCCTAAAAAGCAAAGATCTCACGCACTTTGGACGGAAGGTTCCCGGGTTGGCCCGGCTTCTTCGCGCTCGGAGCGCCTCGCATGGCGCCCGCGCCAGCCGCAAATCCCGCGTTTTCCCGTCTTTTGGACAAAACGCCAGAAACAGTCCGCCTCCACCCCCCAGTGGCGGCTGTGGGCCAGTTCAAGAGCCTGCGCCAAGTTGTAGCCGCGCCGGTACACCCAGCTGAAGGCCTCTTTGACTTCGGAACGTTGGTCTGGGGAAAAACCCGCGCGTTTCAGTCCCACCACATTGAGGCCCACAACAGAGTTGAGTTCCGAGGCCATCAAAAATGGAGGGAGATCTTTGCTCAGGCTTGAATGGCCCTGAGTGATTGCCAGTTTTCCGATGCGTACAAACTGATGCACGGCGGTACCGCCGCCGAAAAACACGCCATCGTCCACAACGACATGCCCACCGAGCATCACGCCATTGGCGAGCACTGTTTTGTTGCCGAGCTGGACGTCATGGCCCAAATGCACCCCTACCATCAAAAAGTTGCCGTCCCCCACGACCGTCTCCCCACCTGGTTGAGAACCCCTGTGGAGCGTGCAATGTTCTCGAAATTGATTCCCGTTGCCGATGCGGACATAACTCTCCGTAGCAGGGTTAAAGCGCAGGTCCTGCGGGTTGCCTCCCAGCACCGCCCCGACGCCGACAGTGTTGTCCGAGCCCATGCGCACGTAACGGCCGATAAAAGCGTGCGCTTCCACGACACACCCATCGCCCAGAACCGCGCCGCTTTCAATCACGGCATAGGGTCCCACTTTGACGTCTGCGCCCAATCGGGCGTCCTCGGCTACAACGGCTGTCGCGTGAATCATCCTCCGCAAATTAATGGGGGTTGCGCACTTTCACAATCCTGCCCTTCAAGAAGAATTAGGAAGCGGGAGGGGAGGCGATGCGCAGGCCCGTGCGCGAGGGCGGCGGGGAGCCGAATTCCTGGGTGAAGCAGTCCGGACAAATGCCGTGGCTGAAATTGCTGCCGGTGTGGGCATGGATGTAACTCTCCACCTGCTGCCAGTAGTCGCCGTCATCGCGGATGCGCTTGCAGTACATGCAGATGGGCAGGAGGTCCTTGAGGATGCGTATTTGCCGCGCGTAATCCAAGATCCGGTCGGCAACGCGAAGGCGCATCGAAATCACCTCGCGATCCAGAGGTTTGGAGAGAAAATCGTCAACGCCTGCGTCCATCGCGATACGCAGGTTAGCCCGCCCCGTATTGAGGGCTGTGAGAAGAATAAAATACGTGTAATCGGTCTTGGGGCGGCCGCGAACCATGCGACACAGCTCTAGTCCGTCCATGCCGGGCATCATCCAGTCGCTGACAATCACACGCACGGGATCCGCATCGTACAGCGCCCATGCCCGATCACCACTGCCTGCGACAACCACCTCATGCCCCTCTTGTTCAAGGGTGAGTTGCAGCACCTTCACCGAAACAAAATCGTCTTCAGCAATTAGGATTCTCATTCGCAAATTTTACGCTCGGAGGCAGGCTTCCAGAAGGGCCGCCCGAACAGATTCAAGTTCTTGTGAAATATCCAGCACCTTCGCCCCCAAATCGCCCTCGCTCGCCATCTGGCAAGCATCCTCGAGCGCATTGCACTTCGCAATCAGATTGTGTGCGCCAAAATTCGCAGCGCTTCCCCGCAAGGTGTGTGTGGCTCGCGCCATCGCCTCTATGTCTTCTTCCTTGAGCCCTTTCTTCATCGCCGCCAAAAGATTTGCACTCGTTTCGATAAATTGTTCGGCAAGAGATGCCAGTAACTCCTCGCCCGCTTCCCCTCCCAGATCCCGCAAGCGCGCCAAAGACTGGGTGTCAATGACGGGTGCCACAGGATCCTCCTTCTTTGGCGATGGCGCGTGGACTCTTCTGGGCGGCACGCGGGACAGGACGGCATACAGGTCCGCTTCCGAGAGCGGTTTGCTGACATAGTCATCCATTCCTGACGCCAGACATTTTTCGCGGTCGCCTTCCATCGTGTTGGCGGTCATGGCAATGATCCACTGCCTGGGTTTGTCCGGACGCCCCTCTGCATTTTCCTGGAGCCGAATGGCGCGGGTGGCCTCGTAGCCGTCCACATCAGGCATTTGGCAATCCATTAAAATGGCATCTGGAGTGCAGTGTCCCAATGCGGTGAGGGCTTCACGACCGTTTTCGGCCCAATAAACAACCTCATGTCCCAGCTTCACCAACTGATGGCCAACGACGGTTCGGTTGACATTATTGTCCTCAGCAACGAGCAGTTTTAACGGGACGGGAGCGACTTCCGTCCCGAGATGTACCCTCTTTGGCAGGAGGTTGTGCTTGGGTTGCTCCAATGCTTCGGTCCTCATCCAGCGGACCAGCGCCTCCGGATCAAGGGGTTTGGTGAAAAGACACTCGCATCCCGCGTCTATTTCCGAAGGCGTTAACGCCGTTCTTTTTAAGGAGGCCAGCAGGCTCATGCGCACCCCTTGAGCGCTGAGATGGCGCAGCAACGACGTGTCCGCAAATGCCCGGAAGACACTAGACTCCAGAAGAAGGAAGGCGTGGGGTTCTGGCGGGGGACTCCATGTGGCAAGCAAACGGGAGAGTTCTTCCGCACTACACGCTTCTTGGATGGTTGCGCCCAGCGCCCTCAGGTGTGTGCTCAGGCTTCGACGTGTGGCGGCGTTCGGTCCAGCCAACACAATCGAGCGGTCGTGAAGCAGGCGTTTTCCTTGGAGATGGGCCGCCTCCTCAGGGAGGTCGAACTCTGCCGTGAACCAAAACACCGATCCCTTTCCCAGTTCGCTCTGCACGCCTATCTCGCCTTGCATGCGCTGGATCAGCTGCTTGCTGATCGCCAATCCCAGTCCCGTGCCTCCATACCGCCGTGTGGTCGAACCGTCTGCTTGACTGAAGGCTTGGAAAAGGCGGTCCTGTGTCTCGCTTGAAATCCCTATGCCGGTGTCTCTTACGCTGAAAAGAAGCCGAACGGCATTCGGGGTTTTAGCCATGTTTTCGGAAAGGGAACATTCCACAATGATTTCCCCGTTCGTTGTAAATTTGAGCGCATTGCCGAGCAGATTCATGAGAATTTGTCGCAATCGGCCGGGGTCTCCTCGCAGTAATTGCGGAACGCTCGGCTCCACGATGACTGCGAGTTCCAGATGTTTATTGGAGGCGTTTTCTGCAAGCAAGGTGGCGGTCCCGTGGATGACGTCTCTGAGCTCAAAGTCCAGCGCCTCAAAATCGAGCATCCCCGCCTCGATTTTGGAGAAGTCCAGAACATCATTGATGATTGTAAGCAAGGCATTTGCGCTGGTGTCAATGGTCTTCGCAAACTCACGCTGCCGGGGGCTTAAGGGCGTATCCAACAGAAGTCCCGCCATGCCGATCACCCCGTTCATGGGCGTGCGAATTTCGTGGCTCATGTTGGCGAGGAATTCGCTCTTGAGCTTGGCGGATTGGAGCGCCGCATCTCTGGCGACTTGAAGTTCCGCTTCCGCCACAACCGTCCGTGTCACATCCACCCCAATGGCTCCCAGAAGAACTTTTCCAGAGGACAACTGCAGGGGAAAACGCAGGACACGCCAATGCGAAATTTCCCCGTTGGAATGGGTGAAGTCCTCCACAACGCGCCTCGGCAAGCCGCTGCGCAGCACTTCGGTCTCGAGTCGTTCGACGACCGCCGAGGCTGGTGCGCCGAATA
Organism: Chthoniobacteraceae bacterium; assembly: GCA_947476255.1. Classification (GTDB taxonomy): domain Bacteria; phylum Verrucomicrobiota; class Verrucomicrobiia; order Chthoniobacterales; family Chthoniobacteraceae; genus Chth-196. The sequence goes on from CANJPY010000006.1 coordinate 35,637, forward strand.
CCTCTGAATCACTGCGTCCCACTAAGGTTTCGGATTTTTCTCCGCGAATTTCGCCGTAGATCCTGTTTAGCAGCAGATAGCGGCCGTCTTCTTCTTTGATATAGGCAATGGCAGGCGAGTTGTCGATGAACGCGGAAAAGCGCTCTTCGCTCTCGCGCAGTGCTTGCTGGGCGCGTCGCCGGGCCGAGGTGTTTTGCATCACGCACAGAAGAAGCGGTTCTTCGTTTTCGTGCTGGGGGAGCCGGGTTATGGACACATCCCACGACGTAATGTTCGTGTCCGCGGCGTCCATCCACAGGTCCATGGCGACGCTTTCACCCCGCGCCGCGCGGGCCACGCCCTCGGAGGCGCGTGTGCGCCACTCTGGCAGCCACCATTCCGGCCAAGCCCCGCCTTCCATCGGACGCTCCGCGGACTGGCCAATCCATTGTTTGCCTTTTTCGGTGATGTGGACAATGCACCCATCGGGACGCATCAGCACGGCACATTCGGTGCTTTGCTCTAAGATGGTCAGGTGCAGGGGCGTCCCTCGCGGAGGGCTCTGGCTGCCCGCCATCGCTCCACGCCCGCGAACAGCTGTGATGCCCGCAAGAAGGGCGAGGAAGGCTGACCCCAGTGCCGAGAACTTCAAGCGCTCATAGGCTTTTGACGTGGCGTCTGCCGAGGCGGACGGTGGCTCTGGAACACGCGTCGAATTTGATTCAGCTCGAGAATCCAACGGCGTGCTCTGAACCGCCGTTGCTGCGTGATTTCCGGGCCCGCCTTGCAGGGCAGGGAGGCGTTCTGGTGGTGCTTGTTTTAAATGAGACTGCAGTGTCTCAAGATCTCTCCACGCCACATAGCCCGTCCCGGAGGCTGCGAGGAGAAGCGTCGCTAAGGTTAACCGGTGGAGTGTTATGAAGGCCATCACGGGGGGAACTACGGGAGCTCAATGATGTAAACCGGTTTCAGTGATGAAGTCCCGTTAAAATGTGTAAATAGGGGCGTTGGTGGAATTCCAAAAAAAAGCCCCCCTCACTGCGTGGCAGCGAGGGGGGCGGTGGATAGTTTTGCGAAAAATTACTTAACTTTGGCCTTCAGGTCTTTACCTGCGGAAAAGCGAACCACCTTGGAAGCCTTGATTTTCATCTTCTGCTTCGTGGACGGATTGATCCCAGTGCGTGCTTTGCGTGTAGCGACTTTGAAGGTGCCGAAGCCGACCAGTTGCACATTTTGGTCTTTCTTGAGGCCTGTTTTAATTCCATCAATGACAGCTTGCACTGCACGCTCGGATTCTGCCTTGGAAGCTTCTTTGCCAAGGGACTTTTGCACGGCCAATACGAGATCTGCTTTGTTCATAGGGGGTGTTTATTTAGGAGAGCCCTGAAGAATTCCAGCACTTGTGGAAACTTGCAGGGAGTGATCGGGATTTGCCATTGATGGCTTCAAGCGTCAATCGAAAAATGTGGGAAAAGCGCTTCCAGAGCACTTTTCCATTGATCCCAACCCTTTAATCCCCCCCACTGCTGTCCTCCCAAACCATGCAAATTCAAGACCGCATTCGATATTTTGCCCATCAAACGCCCGTGACAGCCCCCACCGCTTACGTGGCTCCCGGAGCCGTTCTTGTGGGGGATGTGCAGCTTGGGGAGCAGTCCAGCGTGTGGTTTCAAGCAGCTCTACGGGCGGATCTTAACATGATTCGGATCGGCGCGTGCTCGAATATTCAGGATGGTGTCGTCATCCATGTCGCCGATGACTCCGGCACGGTTGTCGGGGAGCGTGTGACCGTGGGGCACGGCGCGATTTTGCATGCCTGTACGGTTGGGGAGGAGGTGCTTGTGGGGATGAACGCCGTGGTGCTTGATGGCGCGGAGATTGGGGCCCGTTCGATCATCGGCGCGAATGCCCTTGTCACCGCTGGTACGAAGGTGCCGCCGGGCGTATTGTTTCTTGGGTCGCCGGGAAAGGTGGTGCGCGCGTTGAGCGCTCAAGAGCAAGAAGACCTTGCATCCTGGGCCGAACGTTATGTCATTCTTGCGGAAGCGTACCGCTCCGGCGGGCCGCAAATTTATCTGCCCCCACTCCCCAAAATCCCCACGCTCTAAAGTCATCCTTTTCTATGTCCTGCCTTCCATTCCCCGCTGATCTTGAAAGCACCTTGAAATCAGCTTCTTTTGAAGAAGCGTTACAACAGATCCTGACGCATTTTGGCTGTCAGGCTGGAACCTGGCACGTGTTGAGAGAGGGTGCATTGCATCTTAGCGCCTCCTGTCACATCCCGCCGCCTGTTGTGGCCCTTGTGCAGACGGTTCCCATTGGGAAAGGGATCGCCGGCCTTGCGGCAGAGCGGTTGGAGCCTGTCTCGTTGTGCAACCTCCAGACGGACACCTCTGGGCAGGCGCGTCCCGCCGCAAAGGGCACAGGCATGGAGGGGGCCCTCGCTGTGCCGGCGCTTAATGGTGCGGGGCAATTGTTTGGCGTTCTTGGCATCGCAAAAGCGCAGGCCCACGACTGGACCGATGCAGAAAAAGCCGCAGTCACGGCCGCCGCGGCGTTACTGGCCGCACGCTAGGGCGCGTGGCATCTGGTCTGGCCTGTGAGTCGACTTGCAACGGTGTTCAAAAGAAAGGGCGTGTCCCGTTTGGGAACACGCCCTTCCTTTGACTCGAGGAATGGGTCCCGATTAGGGAGTCAGCTTCACCGCGACAAGCTTGGAGCCGTCCTTCACAAACAGTTGGCCGTCGCTGTAGGCAGGCGACGCCCACGTCTTGCCGACAAAGTGCGCCCGGCCGATTTCTTTGTATCCAGCTTCGGAGGCCTTTACCAAGCGCAGTTCGCCGCTCGAGTCCAGAACAAGTAGGGAATCGTTCACTGCGGTAATGCTGGCGTAATCCCCGAGTCCAGACTCCTTCCAGAGTTCCTGGCCATTGGAAGCGTTGAGGCAGACGAGGTCGCATTTGTTGCCTGGACCCGGTGAGAACAGATGGGCGCCCACCTGGACTTGGGAGCTGATAACCACCTTCATCTGTGAATTTTCCCAAGCGCGCTCCGCAGTGACTGCGCCGTCTTTTTTTGAAATTTTAAACCGAATCGTGCCGATGCTTGTGGAGGTGACTGTGACGGTGTCGCCATCGATGAGGGGCGTGGCGACATGCCTTTTTGCACCCGTCTTCAGGGGCTCTCTCCAGAGGATTTTACCGCTGGAAACATCCACGCCCATGAGCGCATCCGCCGTGAAGTGCACCGCCTGCCGCACACCCCCGAGGGTTGCTACAACAACGCTCGAATACGCGGTGTTATCGTTGCCGGCAGTCCAAAGTTCCTTGCCTGTTTTTTTGTCAAATGCGACAAGCGTTCCCTTTGTAGGGCTGCCGACTGGGACAAAAATGCGGTCGCCATCGACAACCGCAGAGCCGTTGTTTCCGTGCCTGCGAGAGGCCGTTTCCTTGGACCCTGGATCTGGGCTCTTGTTTCCAAACCAAGTCGCTCCGTATTGGTCGCCAAAGCTCACGGTCCACAACTGTTTTCCGTCGGCGAGTGCAAGGCAGCGAAATTCACCGCCGCAGGATTGCACGTACACGCGGTCTTCATCGATGACCGGGGTACAGCGGGGGCCTTCCCCGTAGGCGTTTTGGAATTCGACCATCGGGCCAACTTTAACCCTCCAGAGCTCCTTGCCTGTGGCTGCGTCGAGGCAATGCGCCGTCTCCTGTCCGTCCACTCCGTCCATGAACACCAGACGCCCTTTCGCTAGAATGGGGGAGGCTTGGCCGGGACCGACTGGGATCTCCCAAAGCTTCTTGGGCTCGGCGCTCAGCGCATTCAGAGGGTGCGCGGCGTCTTTGACGGTGCCGTCTCTGGAGGGGCCGCGCCATTGGGGCCAGTCAGCGGCTTGTAGCGAGACGATGGGGAGGGTGAGGGCGAAAAACAGGAGGGGGGCTACTTTCATCCCGCAACCCTGTACGCGTTTCCCGCCAGCATTCAAGCCGGAGCCGAGGAAAGATTTTTAAAAATTGGAATCCGCATCCCTCCTTGAAACCGCTAAAGATACGCCCTGACCCCTATGAAAATTCGTCCTTTCAGCTCTTTTTGCTGTCTTGCCATTGTTGGAACCGCGGCTTTCGCCGGCGATGATCGCCAGGTGGAAATTGCTAAACAGGGGGGATTTGTCCCGAAAATACAGCCGGCCTCCGATGAGGCAGTTAACGCCATCAAGCAGTTCAAGCTTGCCGACGGCCTGAGCATTGATCTGTGGGCAGCCGAACCACTGCTCGCAAATCCCGTGGCGATCGCTACGGATGAAAAAGGCCGCTGGTTTGTGGCGGAGACCTTTCGTCTTCATGCGGGAGTAAGTGATATCCGCGCGCACATGAACTGGTTGGAAGACGAGCTGGCCAGCAAAGACCTCGACTCGTGGCTGGCGATTCTCAAGGGGGATCCGGCAGTGGACTTTGAGAAAAACGCGAAGAATTCAGAGCGCGTCCAGTTGGTTTGGGACAGCAAGGGGACCGGCAAGGCGGATAGTTCCAAGATTTTTGCCGAGGGCTTTAACGAGCCTCTTTCTGGAATCGGTTCGGGCGTTTTGAGCCGCAAGGGAGCCGTTTATTTCACCAATATTCCCGACCTCTGGCTCTTAAAGGACACCAAGCAAACCGGAAGTGCCGATGTGAAGCAGTCTTTGGCGCGGGGGTTCGGGGTGCGCACCGCATTTCTCGGGCATGACATGCACGGCTTGCGCATCGGCCCTGATGGTAGACTGTATTTCTCCATCGGCGACCGCGGTGCAAACGCCGCTGCGGTGGACGGAAGTCGTGTCGTGAACACCGAGACGGGTGCAGTTTACAGATGCAACCTCGATGGGTCCGGACTGGAGATCTTCGCCGTGGGCCTGCGCAATCCGCAGGAACTTGCTTTTGACAAGTTTGGGAACCTTTTTACCGGAGACAACAACTCCGACGCTGGGGATCCAGCGCGTTGGGTGTATGTGATGCAGAACAGCGACAGCGGCTGGCGCATTGGCTGGCAGTTTATCACCAAGCCCGAAGCCCGCGGCCCCTGGTTGTCCGAGCGTCTGTGTTACCCCGCGTTTCCCGGACAGGCTGCCTACCATCTCCCGCCGATTGCCGTGCTGGGCAATGGACCGAGCGGGTTGACATATCACCCCGGAACAGGTCTGGCACCGCAGTATAAGGACCACTTTTTTCTCGCCAACTTTAGCGGAAGTCCAAGCAACAGTGGCATTTTGTCCGTCACCGTTATCCCCAAAGGCGCTGGGTTTGACATGTCACCCGTGGAAAAGCCGATCTGGAACATCCTTGCGACGGACGTGGAATTTGGCGTCGACGGCGGTCTTTATCTTGCCGACTGGGTGAACGGTTGGGGAATGAATGGGAAGGGCCGCATTTATAAAATGTCGGCCACGGGCAGCGGTGCGGATCCGCTGCTTGCGGAGACCCAAAAACTGATTGGTGACGGGATGGAGAAACGGGATGTGAAGGAGCTTGTGAAGCTCCTTGCGCACGCGGACATGCGCGTGCGGCAGGAGGCGCAGTTTGAGCTCGCCGCCCGGGGTGACGCCGCAGCGTTGGGGGAGGTGGCCGGAGCGAATCCGTCACAATTGGCGCGTTTGCACGCAATCTGGGGCCTTGGACAAATCGCGCGCAAGACCGCGCAGGAGGGCACGGCGCTGGTTGGGTTATTGAAGGACGCAGACGCAGAGGTGCGCGCGCAAGCGGCGAAAACACTTGGAGACTTGAAGGCACCCTCAGACAAGGTGGCGGCGGCGCTGCTACCCGCCCTCAAGGATGAAAGCGCACGCGTGCGTTCCTTTGCAGCAATCGCTCTGGGTAATGCCAAGGCCAAGTCTGCCGCTCCCGCACTTTTAGAGGCTTTGGGCGACAACAAGGACGGCGACGCCGCCTTGCGCCACGCCTTGAGTGCAGGGCTTGCCGGTTGCGCTGCCCCCGAAGTACTGCTTGGCGCCCAGACGAATCCCTCGGCCGCGGTTCGCCTTGGGGCCGTCGTTGCTTTGCGGAGGCTCAAACATGAGGGCCTCGCCAAGTTTTTGGGAGACGCAGATCCATTGGTGGTCGCCGAGGCGGCCCGTGCGATTCACGACGAATCGGTGGAGTCGGCGATGCCTGCCCTCGCGGCGTTGATTGCAAAGGCCCCTGCCATTGCAGAGTTCGCAGAAGGAACGAAGGAGCAGCCCGGACCGCGGGACGCCATCTTGCGGCGTGTGCTGAATGCGAATTATCGTGTGGGGCAAAGCTCTTCTGCCGAGGCGTTGGCGAAGTTCGCCGCCGCGTCAGGGGCTCCTGAGAAGTTTAGAATTCAGGCGCTGCAGCAGTTGGGGGTTTGGGAAACCCCGCCCCGCTTGGATCGTGTGATGGGGTTGCACCGTCCCCTGCCTAAACGTGATCCTGCCGTGGCCGCAACGGCTTTGCGCCCGGTGCTTGGCGCGTTACTAAGCGAAACGACGGCTTCCAGTGTTTTGCGTCTCGAATTGCTCAATTTAGTGGAGCGCTTTGTGTTTAAAGGGGCGTCCCTTGATCTGGCCGCGGTGGTTTCCAACGACAAGGAGGACGCCTCGGTCCGCGCCAAGGCGCTGGGCGCGATGGCGGCGCGTGCGGATGAAGCCCTCGTGCAGTCTGTCAACTACGCCGCAACTGCCAAAGCAGAGGCGTTGCGCAAGGAAGCGACTCGCCTGCGCGTGGCCTTGCATTTGCCGGGAGGCGGAGTCGAGGCGCTTTCAAAGGTTTTGGAAATTGGAACCACGGGCGAGAAGCAGAACATTCTCGCGACTTTTGGAACGATGCCCGAACCGGGAGCCGCCGCTGTTCTTGAGCAATACCTGGACCGCCTGCTCGCCGGAAAGTTGCCTGCGGAGTTGCACTTGGAAGTGCTGGAAGCGGCGGCCAAGCGTTCTGAGGAAGGGGTGAAAACCCGCCTCGCCAAGGTGCAAGCTTCCTACTCCCCGCTGGAAACTCTTGCGGCTTACAAGTTTGCCCTTGCGGGCGGCAGCGCGGCTGATGGACGCAAGGTGTTTATGGAGAAGGCCGAAGCTTCCTGCATTCGTTGCCACAAAGTGAATAATGACGGAGCGGAAGTCGGCCCTGTGCTGACTGGGGTGGGAAAACGGCAAACCCGCGAGTACTTGCTCGAGTCCATTGTCGATCCCAATGCAAATATCGCAGCGGGGTTTGAGACGGTGCTGGTGACCCTCAAGGACGGCTCTCTTCATGCGGGAATCTTAAAGAACGAATCGGACTCCGAAATCGCCTTGATGCAACCGACGGGCGTGCTGGAAAAGTTGCAAAAGGCGCAGATCAAGAGTCGTGAGCGCGGTCCGTCGGGAATGCCCCCACTGGCGGCGGTCCTGAGCAAAAAGGATTTGCGCGATCTGGTGGAGTACCTCTCGAGCTTGAAATAACGAGCACTCTCAGAGGGACAGGCGGGCTGCGGAGCGTTCCTGTTCCTTTGCTGGGAGGATGCGGGTGCTTTATTTCCGCTTGTGCGCGACCGTATAGAGGCGCTCGAGGGCCTCTGTTTTGAGTTTTGAGTTGAAGGAGTCCGAGGCCTTTATCTGCTTCTCAACGCGTTCACGAAGGCGCGCGGCTTTCTGCGGAGACTTGGCAATTTCAACGGCGAAAGCCTCGTATTCCGCAAGCGTTTTGACGGCCAGTTCCGGCATGCCGATGGCGCGCACAATACTCGTCGCAACACGGCTTTGAAAGCTGTTGCCCTCCAGTGTGAGAACCGGAAGGCCCGCCCGCAACACGTCTGTTGCCGTGCTGTGGGCGTTGTAGGGACTGGTGTCTAAAAACAGGCCGGGAAGGCGGTAGCGTGCAAGGTGGTCTGAAATCGAGGGCACACGACTCGCAAATACAATACGTTCCTTCGGAATGCCGCGTTTCAGAGCTTCCCTGAGCAGATTGGCTTCCGCGACGGCGTTTAACTTCATGAGCCACAACACACTCGACTCCACCCGCGCAAGCATGCGCATCCAAGTATCGAAAATAGGCGGGTTGATTTTGTAATCGTGGTTAAAGGAGCAGAAAATAAACCCCGTCTCGGGAAGCTGCATTTCCGCGCGGGTCGGCGTCCGTTCTGAAATCACAACCTCTGGGTCGGTGGGCAGGTAGCAACCGGGGAGATAGAGCACTTTTTCCGCGTAGTGCTGTTTGTGGTCCGGTGGAATGACGGTTTCATCGGCGATGAGGTAGTCCATGTAGGAACAGGCGGTCGATCCCGCGTAACCGAGATAAGTCACCTGTACGGGGGCGGCGTGATAGCCAAGGACATCGGGGCGCGCGTCGGCGGTTGGTCCGGCCAGATCGATAAGAACGTCAATTTCGTGTTCCTTGATGAGACTGACGATTTCCGGCGATCCTTTGCCGCGTACGTCAAAAAAACGTTCGCTTGCGGCGATGAAGCGGGAGCGCAAGGCGCTGTTGTCGTTGACGCCGAGCGAGAACGAATAAACCTCGAATTGGGATTTGTCATGGTGTTCGAAAACGCCCGCCATCAGGTGGCCAACTGGATGTTCCCGGAGGTCTGGAGAGAGATAACCAAGACGGATTTTTTTATGTTTGTAAGGAACCTTGACCCAAGTGTTTTCGGGTTTGGGGGGATACGAAAGTTCCATGAACATTTTCGTACAGGCGAGCTGGTCGGCGGGAGAATCGGAGATGGCCAGGAAAGCCAGCGGTCGGCAGGCCCGTTTGTTCTCCTGAACGCCCTGAATGATGGCAGCGGAATTTTGTGCAAAATCGGTCCAGTCGCAGCAATGGAGTCTCGCATGCACGAGTGACCCGAGTGCGTATTCGTAGTCTGGATCGAGGGCGAGGAGCCTCGCGTAAAACAGCGCTGCATCCTCGTTTTTTTTGAGAATGGTCAGGACCATGGCCGCATTGGTCAGCGCTATCTTGTGGTCCGGTTCAATTTTTAAAACCTCATTGAATTCCACCAGCGACTGGACGTAATCGTCCAATTCCGCACACACCAACCCTTTTTCGGTATGCGAGTCCCTGTGGGTGGGAGACAGCGTGAGGGCTTGGTCAAAGTCATTGCGTGCTTCTTGAAAACGCCGTGACATTTTGAGTGCGCAACCTCGGATGTACCAGCTCATGGCGGACCCAGCATAGCTGCGCACGCAGTGTTCGGCATAAGCGAGTCCGTCGGCAACTTCGCCCGCATTCAGGCTCAGCACGGCCATGGAGTACAAGGCGGCGAAATTTTCTGGATAGAGGCTCAGTGCTTTTTGGAAAAGTTCCTTCGCGGCAGACGCTTCGCCCGCAGATTGAACAAGAATGCCCTGACTTGCAAAGGACTCTGCCGCTGCGATCTCTCTGGAAGGCCCGGGTTGCAGGGCCAGCCTCATCTGGTTTGCAACGGGGTGCTCCGGATTCAATGCCAGAACTCTTTGAAATTCTGCAGCCGCCAGTTCTGTCTGTTCCAGATTGAGAAAAATAGAACCCCGCAACGCCATGGCGTCGATGTGGACGGGATTCAATTCCAGTGCCCGGGAAGCCGCACCCAAAGCCTCTATGGCGCGTCCGTTTGCATGAAGTGCGGCGCCAAAAATATACCATCCAAGCGGGGAAACCAAGTTTGCATAAACGCACTGTTCTGCTTCCTTGAGTGCTTCTTGGGGGTTGCCCTCGTTGAGACGGATGACTGTCAGGGAGTAACGCGCCGCCGGATGGTTTGGAGTGAGCACCAGCGCCATTTTAAAAGCTTCCACAGCGCCTGAGATGTCGCCCGCAGCCTGCTTGTGGATGCCCGCGGTGAGGTATTCTTCAACTGAGATCATGGGGTGCAAAAGGGGCTTTGTGTGAAACGGCAACCTGAGTTTCAGAATAGGCTTTGCTCACATCCTTGCCTCCCTCAAACGGATCTTCGCCACACAAACCTCCAATGTAAGGGGCCGAAGGCGACTGTGCAATTCGCTCTTTTTAGTCGGTAGTGTGTCTCCTTGCGGCATGCTGGGGGAGGGCGTCTGTGGCGAGCTCTTTTGGAGGCCTCTGTCTCTAGTCCTTGAGACTGAAGCGCAGGGGAGCTTCAAATTGAGCACCTTCAAAGGCGTTGCTCACACGGCAGCGCCACCCGCCCTCTACGGCAGCGCGGTCCAGTCTGGAAAAACCGCTGCTGGTGGCCACGCTCACGGCAGTCGGGCGTCCATTCGCATTGACTGTGATGCGCAGCAAGACCAAACCCTGTTCGCCTGCCGAGCGGCTTCCTGAAGGATAGTTCACTTGGGGACGCACCAAATAGAGAGGGACGCCAAGGGGCTTGCCGGTTTGTTCTCCCCCAGCCGGCGAGCCACCGCCATTGGAGGGGGGGGGGCTCGATGGGGTGTTTATTTGCGCAGGTTTTGGGGAAGGGGATGGGAGCTTAGGTTTTGGAGTTTCTGGCGAAGCCGGCGCCGGCTTCTCGGAGGAGACAGGGTTGTCTTCCTTTGGAGGAGGTTGCGGCTCGGGGAGAGGAGCGGGCGCCGGAGGCTCTGGCACTGGAGGAAGCTCGGGGGCAGGCGCAACGGGCGCGGGCTCCGGTTCAGGGGGAAGGAGTGTTCGGAGCACCGGAAGTGGAGAGATCGGTTGGGGTGGCAGGGGCTCTTGTGCCGTCGATGCTGGCGCTGGCGCGGACGGTGTTTCCTCGATTGGCTCAAAAGCCGCAGTCGCGGATTCCACAAGAGCAACTTCCACGGAGTCTCCCAACACCCGAATCAGGTCTGCTTGATGCGGTTGGTATTTCCACCCAAAAAGCATTCCCGCATGCAACACCAGCGCGAGTGCGGCGCAGGTGATCAGGGCGCCGGCACCTCCCGCGTCTCGTTTCGAGGAATCGGAAGTAGGAGGGCCTTTTCTCATGGCGCCGCAGGAGCACGCGTTTCGAAGGCGACTTTGGAGATGCCGAGCTTTCGTGTTTCATCCAGGACTGTAATCGCCAGACCCAGGCGTGCATTCTGGTCGCCGTTGATGAACACCTTGAGTTCTGCATTCTGCTTTTTGAGTTTGCGCAGGGCCTCAATCAATTGCTCCTGAGAGAGCTCCTGCTTGTCGAGATAAAGCTGGCCCGCTTCGCTTAAACTGATGGAAACATATTCCTTTCGGTCTTCTGCAGAGCCGCTTGTGGCTTGCGGGAGCAGCACCGAGATGCCGCGGTTTTTTACCATCGAAAGGGATACCATCACGAAGGTCGCCAGAAGGAAGAACATGATGTCGATCAGCGGAATGATCTCGATCCGAGCGTGTTTCTTGGGGCGACTGCTCGGGATGTTCACCGCACCGCCTCCTTTAACAACAGTTCGATCTGGCTTGCCGCATCCTCAAGGGCAAGCCGTGCTTTCTCTTCGCAGGAATTCAAATAGTTGAAGGGCAGCAACGCCGTGATCGCGACGCCGAGTCCAAACGCGGTCGCAATCAACGCTTCTGCAATGCCTCCTGTAATCGCTGTTGGAGCGCCCAGTTCCGTGCCCCCCAGCATGCCGAAACTCCGAATCATGCCCGTGACAGTACCCAGCAATCCCAACAGTGGGGCGAGTGTGATGATGGTATCGAGGATAGTGAGTCCCCGGGAGTAGCGGCGCAGTTCCTGCCTCGCCGCCGCCAGTATTGCGTCTGAAAACCTAGAAGGATGTTCAAGCGCCTTTATCAGCGCGCGCACCACAAAATCTTGGCTGTCTCGACCGAGCTTTACGGCTGAGGCAATATCACCCTGTTCGACCAAGGTAATGATTTCACTCTCTTGGCGACAGTTTCTGCGGGTCGCCTCCAGAAACACAAAGAAGATGCGTTCCAGCGCCGCAGTCAGGGCGACGATGGAGGTGGCAAGAATCGGCCACATTATAGGGCCGCCCTTGAGAAAAAGATCGATCATGTGGTGCTCATGTTAAATCCGCCACGCATTGTTGCTGGGTTGGTGTGGTGGAGAATACGGTGACCTGCGCCCACGCGACAAGGGTTGAAGCGACAGTCGCTCCAACGCGCACAGAACCCGCGAATCCGGTGCCTTTTCATCGTGTGAGGAGTGCTGTTTGTAGGAAGTTGGAGAGTGGCAAGGGAGTCGACGCCGAGGTGGGGGAGGCACCGACTTTGTCGGGGCTCGGACTAAACCGAACGGCGTGTTAGAAGTCTAGTTTGATGCCAGTCGAAAAGGTCCGGCCGGGGAAAGGATGGTACAGCGTGTATTTCGTGCCAGTGAGGTTATCGATGCCGACATTGAGCGTGGCATTTTTACAAACTTTGTATTGAACGCGCGTATCAACGACAAGAAACCTGTCGAAGGCGCCGAACACGTTGGATACGCGGTCGGTGTTGTCGAGGGTGGAGTACTGTTTTCCGCTGTAACGCAGCGCGCCTGTGAGCGCCCATTTGTCAGCGAGATGCATCGTGGCGCCGACTGTCGCGCGCCAGTCAGGGACGTAGGGGACCCGTTTGTGGGCTGTGGAAGTAGGCGCGCTGGTCAGTGGATCCGTTCCGGTCCAAGACGCATCCTTTTCAATGCGCGAGTCCACATAGGTCACGCTGCCAAAGAGGCTCAGCCCTTTGATTCCCGCATTGTCTCTTTGCGCCGCAACCTCGACGCCGGTGTTTCGTATTCTGTCCACATTGTCGACAAAAGACCCTGCCGCTATGGATTGTGTCACCAAAGCCTGGCGCACGTACTCGTTGAACAAGGACACCCTGATGAACCCGTCTGCCCACTGGCGCCGCACTGCTAACTCGGAGCTGAGAATATTCTCAGGCTTGAGGTTTGGGTTCGGATTAAACGGATTCACGCCAGTGGTGATTTGATAGAGCTCCCCTACGGTCGGAAACCGGTAGGCTTGACCAAAGGACCCGGTGACGTCCCAATTGGAATTCGGAGTCCAGTTGAGCGAGACTTTTGGAGAAAACCGCGTCGCATCCAAGTTTGGTTGCGTTAAAGCGGTTTGTGAGTCCGGTGCCGTGCCGAGGCTTCCGTTTGCGCCGTAAGTCCGCGTGAGCAAATTAAAGCCTTTGCGAGCCTCCCACGTCTCCCAGCGTCCGCCTGCTGTTAATTTAAAGTGAGGCGCAAAGCGCCATGCGTCTTGCACCCAAAGCGCTCTGGTTTCGGTCGTGCCTCGGCTATCGGCGTAGCGCTCTGAAGTGGAATCCGGCCCTTCATTCCAGGAGGCTGTTTTGTAGGTTGGACTGGTGAGGTGATACTGATCCACATGAAGCCCAAAGCCCACCTCATGCGCGCCCGCGAGGCCAAGCGGACGCCAGATGCCCCTGATTTCACCATTGGTCCAGTGAGTGCCATCAAGGCGCGCAATTTTTCCGTAACTCGTGTAGGTCGTTCCCGTACCGACGCCAAAGGGGTTTCTTTGAATGTCCTCGAGATAATAATAGTTGGAGATGGCTAGGTCCCAATCAAAGTCTCCCTTGGTATCGGTTTTGAGTGACAGGGAATTGCCCAGGTGCGTCTGGTCTAAAGTGTAATAGCCGTTGGCGAAGCCGCCGCCACCTCCCGTTGCGGTGGGAGCACCCACGCCTCCAAAGGTAGGGTTGCCGGTGGTGTCCCTGAGATATGTTTGGGCATCGGAGGTAGCATGGTTGTTCCAAACACCAATCTGGTAGGTCGCCTTTAGCCAATCCGTAACATCCCACGCCACCTTGCCTTTAAGATTTGTCATTTGTGTGTGCAGCAGTCCGCTGGCCCCCACGACAGGGGCATCCTTGCCCCATTTATTCTTGTCCATAAAAGCCCCAGTGGTTCCCGCGGGGATAGAACTGTTGGTGACAAACAACAGGGGCTGACTTTCGCTGTTTTGAAAGCCTCCCGTAAAAAGCCAGGCCACCGGACCGTTTTTTCCTCCCAGTGAAAGATTCGTCTGGTCGGTTTGATACGTGTCTTTGGAGCCGTAACGGTTGAACTTTTGAAACGCCTCGGTTTGCGAAAGGCTCCCCGTGAACTTCTCGGGCATCTTGGTGGATATTTGTAAAACGCCACCCGCCGAATTGCCCGGGTATGCCGCTGCAAATGGACCGTACAAAAAGTCGATTCGCTCAATCTCTTCAGGTGTGACCAGTCCCCATCGAGGTGCGCCGAGTGTGTTGTTGTTGGCAATGAGTGCGGTGAGAAGAATGTCATCCGCATAGACCAAGCTCCGGGCGCTGGAATTGACCCCCCAGGTGCGAGTGGCAAGCACGGGCTGGGTATCACCGAAGTTGCGTTTCCGCACAAAGAGGCTTGGAAAATATTTAATGGCGTCCTCCGTGTCCACGATGTTCACCGTTTCTCCTATCTTCTCGAGCGCAGTGCTTTGAGTGGTTTGTGGTAAATTGTACTTCTCCTTTAAAGGAGCGGTGCCGTCGTTGGCGGTGGCTTTTCCTGTCACTTCGATTTCGGGAAGTTTTGCGTTCTCTAGGGGTGGCTTTTCTCCAACCGCGTGAACAGCGATGGCGGTCACGCTGAGTGCCGCCGAATAGAGAATGGGGTTCTTGAGTTGCATGGGGTTTGAGGGGCGTGTGTGTGGGACGGGGATGGGTTGTCTGCCATCAAGGGCTTGCCAAAAATGGGTGGGGATTTTGCGGAGCTCCCTGCGTGCACGTGCTTCCAGTTGGCGGGGAGGTTCCGTGGAGAGTGGAGAAGGCCGCCGCGGGCTATAAACATCACAAACAACAGCGGTCGTTGCGGGCGCTTCCCAGGCGCTCGGGGCGGTCAGTCTGCCACCCTCCACAGAAAGGGTGACGCACCCGGGACTGGAAAAGTGCAACCGGGCGACGCGGAAAGGAGGAGCGAAGGATGCTGGAACCCAGTCCCAGATTTGGGCCGGTTCACGCTGCGCGAAAAAGCGCCGTGGAGAGTCCTTTGTCCGCTCCTCTTAGGCGAGTGGCGGTGGAGTTGGAGGGGCCTCAAACCGAGGCGCGGCCTGGGAAAGAAAGCTGGGCCAGCCCACGATGCTTTCGAGCGCGTGGACCGGTGCAGACAGGGCTGTGCATTCGAGGAATTTCACATCTCCGGCTTTTTTCAAAAGGTCGAAGTTTTTTTCCGACTGCTGCTCCGTTTGCTTGGCATCAGCGATGACGGAACACATGCGACATGGGTGCTGACCGTCAAAAGTAGTCTCAACAGCTTCTGAGACGGAAGCATGCATGGAGCGGGAGATAAGCATCCCGGTCCACGCCGTTGACTGCAATACAACCCAGTGTGCACCGCTGAGATACAGCGCACAGCAAAGGAGCAAAAGTTTGTGCAGCGACGTCTTCAAGAAATAACAAGCATACCAAATAGGTGACGTCCAGGAGCTTGGCAAGTTTATTCCGAAGCCAGTGCAACCGCTGCAAAAAAAGAACCCCGCGGTGCTTGCGGGGAAGTGTGCGATGCCGAGAACTCCGTGAAAGTGAAGCTGCCCGCGGTTGGTGGCGCCGCGCCCGCTGTTATTGTTTGATTCGAAGCACCTGTACTGCGTTATTTTCGGGCTTTTCTAAAAGATGCCAAAGGCGCCAAAGTAGTCGGGGTGCTCCTCCCAAGAGCGGTCCCCGACTACCACACACACCAAACTGTAGGCTAGAACTTCACCGTCACGTCCGCCTGGAAGATCTGGACGTTATTGCGGTCAGAGAGGGTCGCTGCAGGACCTTTTGAGCCACCCCACGCCGCACTGTCGTTACCTTTCACACTGCTGTTGAGGTCGGACCGGAGGTTGAACGCGTTTTGATACGCGAGGTTTAGCACCACGGCATTGGAGAGATTGTATCCGACGCCGAGTTTGAATCCCTTGGTGTTCAACCTGCTCTGACCAAAATCCGAATCGTTCAAATTTGGATCCACCGAGGTCAATCCCGTCTGCCGGTAATTGGCCAAAACAGTAATGTCTCCCTTTTTCTTGTTTTCCCCCACCACCACCCCTAAGAGCCAGGCGAGATCATCTTTGCCGCTGCGCGTGTTCGTGCGGTCTATGCCTGTTAGCTTATAGACATCGACGGCTCTGGTTTCTCCATCGGTGTTATAGGATAAATCCCACACAAACTTGGTTTTGACTCCGGCGATTTTTGTCGTGAAATCCCCCGGCAGCAGGAGCAGCTGCAGGCCGCGCGTGCCGTTTGGAGCGAGAAACGAGCTGCCGTTCACTCCGGCATAAGCGGGAGTAAAAGTGCTGTTCGCGGTGATGGCGGTTCCACCAACTAATGTGCTGCCGCCCCCCGCCCCCACTGTCCCGCTTGTGGTCACACCCCCACCGGATAGCAATCCTGCCGCATTGGACGTAGAGGCTGCATTATACGTCAGAAAGCCAGGCGCAACTGTCAGTTTGTTGCTGTCATCAAACTTAAAGGCGACGACCAGCTGTGCTTGAAACAGAAACGCGTCATTCGCCTTGTCTGTTTCATTGGCACCAGTCAAGCGCCCTTCGTTGTTGTCGGCTAACACAAACTGTCCCGCGTTGAAAGTGACTTCCCAAGGGCCAACCCAGCCGAGCAATTTGTGAAGCTCGAACTTCTGGGACAAGCCCGTGGGATTAATGTCCGCATCCCAGACCAGTCCCTGGTCATTCGTATAAAACGGATTCGCCTGCTTCCCAATGACGCCGCTCAACCCCTTGGTGGGCTCCCAACCCAGAAATGCTTTGCTGATGAAAATCGGGAACTTTCCGAATCCCGCACCAGCTCCACTTTGCCCCACCGTCTGGTTGTCAGAGTCTGCCGTCTGTGCCGTTGAAAGCTGAAAGCCGGCATTAAAATCGTCCGTGAGCTTCACCTCTGTGCCGATTCGCAAGCGAATCCGTTCCCGCTGCTGATTACGGTCGTCCTTGGGCGCTGCATTGGCGCTCTGAGCACGGTACTCTTCCCACTGGTAGCGGAAGCGGGCATCGCCAGACAATTTCAACTCCTTGACCGAGCTATCGAGTTTGATTTTGCCGGCTGGGGTTTTTGCAAAGTCGCTGCTGAGCTTGGCTCGAATCGCCTCGGCTTTGGACTCCTTGATGACGCCTTCCTGCACGAGGGCGTCTAGCAGGGCGCCGCTATCCTGGGCGGGCGCGCTGGCGGTGAAAATGCCCGAGGCGAGAGCCAGCGAGGCAATGGAATACTGAAGTGGTTTGATCATAACTGGTGTGCTTTGAATCAAGATCTTGAAAACCAAACCGAATGATTTCAAAAGCTGATACTGCTCTGTTTTTGTATAGTTTTTGGCGCGAATGCAGAATCCGGTGCAGGGCACCAACTCTGATCCGTTCCGGTGTCTAAATTGCCCCCGGCCGCACTCGCGGCGAGGGCAAAGGGTGGTGCTTCACAGATTGGCTCCGTAAGCAATAAAGGGGGAATACTCCTGAAGAATGGCCTTCAAGGCCAGGCGGAAGGCATTGCGCTGGTTGGCCAGCGGCGCGAGCGCAGGACTCTCTAAAATGAGTTCAAAAGGTTGCGGGATTTGCGTCGGTGCCGCGCAGAGGATTCCATCATAGGAATCGTGAACCATCCCGTTCACCGCACGAAACCCATCGATGAACGGCCGCGTGTCGCGGGGTTGCGCCTGTTCGGCCGCGGAGAGCGCAGGTGCAAGCAGCTGCCGGGAGAGAACAGCGCCCCTCGCAAAGCCATAAAATCCCGGAGATGTGTCATCAGAATGAAGTGAAATGATGCCGTCAAATTGGCGGGACAAAAGCTCCCGCTCCAACAACTGCACCTCTTTTTGCGCGGATCCCCTCCAGAACTCCCGGTTCAAATCCTTTCCCGAAGGAGAGACCCGCGTCCCTGCGAGATATCCGCCAGGATTGCAAACAGGGTACAAATAGAGCTCAAAATGACGTCCGATTTCGGGCATTTCATCCAGTTCTTGGATGAAATCCATCAACCCAAGGATTCCCGCCGGTTCATCCCCGTGAATCCCAGCAAAAATCCCCACTTTGTGGCGCTCCTTGCTCGCTTGCGGCGTGTGAAATCGGAAGCGTGGCAGCCAAACTGTCTCACCTTGACTTTCCCAAACGGACAGCGCATCCGCCCTCAAACGCTGGGAATGGAGTGCCTGCGTATAAAGGGGTGAAAGGAGTTCCCTCAACGGAAGGCGGCCGCCGTCTGCGACTTGGGCGTGGACGCGGGCCGTCGCCAGCCTTACAAGCGCCCCTGCCCGGGAATGGAGCGGCCTCTCTTTTTTAATCAGCATAAAGTATTGATGCTTAAACCGTTTTACGGCTTGTAAACCCGGTCAAACGTACCGCCATCCGCGAAATGGACACGCTGAGCCTTGTTCCAGCCTCCAAACGCGCCGTCAATCGTCACCAAATCGATCTTCGGAAACTGGGTCCCGTATTTGGCAAGGGCCTTGGAACTTCGGGGCCGATAGAAGTTCTTGCCCACAATCTCCTGGCCTTCCTCACTGTAGAGGTACTTCAGGTATGCCTCCGCCAGGTCCCGCGTCTTTTTGTAATCCACGTTCTTGTCGACGATAGACACGGAGGCCTCGGCAAGGATGCTCTGGGGAGGCGCGACGATTTGGAATTTGTCGGCCCCAAATTCTTTGAGTGCCAGAAAAGCCTCGTTTTCCCAAGTCAGAAGCACATCGCCTATTTCCCGCTGTATAAACGTGGTCGTCGAACCACGTGCGCCACTGTCCAGAACAGGCACGTTCTTGTACAGCTTCGAGACAAAATCCAACACCTTCCCTTCGTCCTTTCCAAAGGTCTTCTCCGCATACGCCCAGGCCGCAAGATAGTTCCAACGCGCTCCTCCGGAGGTTTTTGGATTTGGTGTAATCACCTTCAATTCTGGCTTGATAAGATCTCCCCAATCCTTGATCCCCTTTGGATTGCCCTTACGCACGAGGAACACGATGGTGGAGGTGTAGGGAGCGCTGTTGTCAGGCAAACGCTCAGCCCAGTTTTCCGGGATCAACCCGCCATTGGTGTGCAACGCCGCCACATCGCCCGCGAGCGCAAATGTCACCACATCCGCCTTCAGCCCGTCGATCACCGCCCGAGCTTGTTTGCCCGAGCCCCCATGGGACTGCTTGATGGAAACGGTCTCCCCTGTTTTTGCCTTCCAGTGCTTGATGAAAGCTGGGTTGAACTCGGTGTACAGTTCCCGCGTCGGGTCGTACGAAACGTTGAGTAAGTCACGCGCGGCGGAAGCCACGGAAATGCTTAGAGCTAGGGCCGAGAGAGTCAGTATGGAAAAACGCATGATTGCAATAAGGATTGGTTTGAACACTGCACGGCGGGCCAAATCTCGCCGCTTCTAAAAGTCCTCCGTTTAAGTCGGAGGTCTTTTTGTTATTCCTAATGTATACTAATCCGATGTAGATAGTGTCAAACGCAAAAATGTTTTTTTCTGGCAGGCGACTTTTGTTTGCAGAGTTTCAAAATAGGTCGTGAACGAGCTCTCTCTTTCCTCTCGATCGCCGCGGAGCAGGATGCGTTGGGCGCGGGCTGTTGCGGCCCAACCCTTGTGGTTCCTTGTTGATGCGGGTCTCGGTTGCTTTAAAAAATGCATGGAACATCTTTGGAACGCTCATTTGGGCAAACTGCCGCGTGCCCCCGAACTGGAAGCTGGGAACTGGCGCTAAGCCGCGGCAATGTGGAAGATCGTAACGCTGGAAAGTGAAGAATTCCATATGCTTGAAACCCCCAGCCGCCGCCCATGGAACCCCTTTGCGGCCAACTCCGCATCTGGCGCGCGCAGACTGGGTTGAAACGCGCGAAACGCTGGATTCCTTGGTTCTGCATTGTACGTTCTCCGGTAAAACGTGCTGTGTTCCCAGCAAGCTTGTAGTTGCCAAAGGTCAATGGAGAAGAGGCACTAGTGTCTTGATCACACGCTTCGAAAACGGCACGGGGAATCTTCTCCTGCCACGCCGATCATGAGCGTTCTGACGTCTCAAATCAGCTGCCACGCCGCAGCATGCGCCCGGAACACTTGTCCCATAAATTTATTTGAGCGAGCTAATTGCATTGTGCCAATGAAGACAGTGCCGCTGTCCGCGCATGAAGGCGCAGAGCTTCGCCAATCACTCATTCACAGGAGGAGCGTCAACCGGTGAAACGACTGCAATCCTGTAACGAAATTCAGGATACACCTCATTACCAACGGTTAGTAAGAAATTAGACTGCGGCTGTCACCGGTGTTTTTTTGGGCGCTCGTGCGGTGCGCAGAGCGTCCGGCAGAAGACGAGCGAGTCCCGTGGCACGCTCGAATCTCAGGCGAATTGAATGGCCGTAAATTGCTGGTTTAAATGCTTTTGCAAACAATGGAAGTAGACGGCCCAGTTGCATGCCGATGGTGCGTATAGTGGTGCAGATTGAAAACGCGATCCGGCAGAGGGGCTGTAGCATTGTCCGAATCCGATGGGCGGCGGTGTGTACTTCCGAGCCGAGTTCGAGCGTCTTTGGTTTTTCGAGAAGGATTTTCCTACGGCCTGGCGAATGCGGGCTAATCGGTGGCGGTGGGCCTTATGAAGCCCAGCCCAAAGGACGTGGTGCGAATTTTTCGCGTGCATGAATCGGCAGCCATTTGTCAAGCAGATGCTTTTCTCTGAAAAAACATGAAAGAAAGTCTCTCCAAGGATTGACCGAAAGAGATCGTGGTGGCAAAAAGTGGGGCGAAGTGGGGCGGAAATCCACGCAAAACCTGAGATCTCCAAACCCGCGCAACCCAAGCTAAAACCCTTTTAACTTTCTCCTGTTATGACACCTACGCAGAATTCAACTCCGATTTTCTCGGGTGAATTCTGCCATTCTCTGGACCCCAAAAACCGGGTCACCATTCCCTCGCGCTGGCGGGCCACCGAGGCGGACGAGTTTTTCCTCATGGCGGATCGCTCCGGACAGTTTTTGAAGGTGATGCCGCCGGAACACTTCAGGGCAGTGGCTGAGAAGTTGAAGGCCGACCCCACAATCACCCCCAAGGACCGGACCGTGTTCCTGCGTTTGTTTTATTCGGGGGCCCAGCAGGTGGTGAGCGACAAGCAGGGGAGGGTGATTGTTCCTGAGGAGTTGGGAAAAGCGGTCGGTTTGAAAGGGGAAGTTGTTTTGGTGGGGGCGCTGGAAACTTTTGAACTGTGGAATCCCGCGGCTTGGACAGCCACGAAGCAGACTGAAGAATCCACCTTTGAAAGGGTGGCAGATCTCATTGGGCTATGATCGCGATGACCGAGCATTTTGAGAACAGCCATGACACGGCGGAGGGCGAAATCTCCTACCATGCCCCTGTGCTCCCCCTCGAGGTGGTGGCGGCGTTGCGCCCGGCTCCGGGAAAATGCTTTGTCGACTGTACTCTTGGAGGTGGCGGACATTCTGAGCTGCTTTTGGGCGCCGGGGCGCGCGTCGTGGGCATTGATCAGGATCCTGAGGCGATCGCATTTGCCACTCAACGCTTGGAGCGACAGGGATGTTTTACCGGGCGCTTTGAAACGTTTCATTCCAGCTTTGGGGAGGTTCCTGCGTTACTCGCGAAAAGCGGCATCGGTGCCGTGGACGGTTTTTTGTTGGACCTCGGCGTTTCCTCGCATCAATTGGACACGCCGGAGCGCGGGTTTTCCTTCCAGCGCCAGGGACCCCTGGACATGCGCATGAATCCCCATGCTCTGGTGACGGCGCGGGACTTGGTCAATACGGCGAGCGCTGAACAACTCGAGCGGATTTTCCGCGAATATGGAGAAGAGCCTCATGCCAAAAGAATCGCGCTCAAGCTCACAAAAGAGCGGATGATTCATCCGTTTCAAACCACTTTGGAACTTGCCCAAGCCGTGGAGGCGGTGTCTCCACGGCGCGGTCGTACGCACCCGGCAACTCGCGTTTTTCAGGCTTTGCGTATTGCGGTCAACCGGGAGCTCGAGGTTTTAGAGCGCACGCTGGAGCTGTTGGGGGACTTTCTAGTGCCGGGAGGACGTCTGGCTGTCATCACTTTCCACAGCTTGGAAGATCGCATCGTCAAGCACGTCTTCCAGCGCCGCTCTGCTCCCACCATTGACCGTCCCGAGTGGGCGGCCCCCAAGGCTAATCCAGAGTGTATCTACAAGCGTGTGACTTCCAAGCCACTGATTGCTGGCGAAGCCGAGCAGGTTTCCAATCCGCGCTCCCGCAGTGCAAAGCTTCGCGTTGTCGAGCGCCTCGGAGCCTCTCCCTCCCAGACGAAGGCCTCAAGCGCGGACTGATCCCTCTTTTTGCATTAATCCACCTGTTCCAACCACTCCGATATGTCCTCAAATCGTCGTCGTAATGCCAATTTGTTGCCGGTCGCTCGAATCCTCCTTTTAGGCGTGCTGCTGCTCACCGTGGGGGGCGGCGCCTTGTTTTATGTGAACGCCAAAAACGAGGTGCACCGGAATGGGCAGCGGAAGAAAGATCTGGAGCGCGAATTGATCGCCCTCGAGACCAAGGACGAAGTCATCTGCTCGAGAATCGCCAAACTCTCTTCGTTTGATGCCTTGAGAAAGCGGCAGTCCCAGGAGCAGGAAGTTTTTGCCAAGCTGGTCCCTGTTTCCGATAACCTCGTGGTCCGCCTTCAGGAGCGCGCGCCCGTCGCGGGCGAAGCACAGGTGCGTACCGTCTCCAATCTTCAGCCCAAGCGCTAAATGTCGGTATCTTCCAGAAAACGAGCGATGTGTCTGGGGGCCTGCGTGGCCTTTGGGTTCACCGTGTTTTCGTTGCGTCTGGTCGACTTGCAGGTGTCTCGGGCGGATTATTACTCCGCCCTAGCCCTGGAGAAGCACTCCACCCAGCAGACCATCTATGCACGCCGCGGGTCTGTCACTGATGTGAACGGAGTGCCACTGGCCTCGAATGAGCCGGTAAAGACGGTGGTGATCGATGCAAGCGTCGTACGACACTCGGATGCTCTTGCCGAGGTGCTCTCGAGGCATTTGGAAATGCCTTTGGATCAGGTGAAAACGCGTCTGGCCCGGCAAACGCAGGGGCCCAATGGCAAGTGGGGGCCCAGTCCCTACATTGTGATTAAAAAGGAAGTGCCTGAACAGGTGGCGGAGGCGCTGCGCGAAGAGGTGCTCAAGCGCAATCTGCGGGGACTGGTCTTTGAGCAGGACTCCGTCAGGGTTTATCCCAATGGCAGCATGCTCTGCCACGTGGTAGGTTTTGTAAGCCGGATGAATGGCGGCTTGAAAGGGGTCGAAGGCGTGGAGCGTTCAATGGACAATTTTTTGAAGGGGCACGACGGGGTGCGGTTTACGGAAAGGGACCGCACGGGCAAGGAGATGCCCGCATTCCGGCACATGGAGCGCCCGCCCCGGGATGGCGCCACCGTCAAGCTCACCGTGGACATGGTGCTGCAGGACATCGTCGAGAGCGAAATGGACGCCGCCATGAAGCAGTTCCGGCCCAAAATGGCCACCTGCATTTTGGTGCGCCCCGCCACGGGCGAGGTGCTGGCGATGGTCAACCGGCCTCATTACAACCTAAACCAGAGGGAGGGCGTTCCCGATGAGGCGCGCAAAAATCGCGCGATCATGGACATGGTGGAGCCGGGGTCCACGTTTAAGGTGGTCACGACGGCCGCGGCGCTGGATCTAAAATTGGTGACCCCAGAGACCAGTATCAATTGTGAGAACGGCCACTTTTCTTACGGCGGCGCAGTGCTTCATGACAGCCACCACGGGTATGGAGACCTCACTGTTAACGATATTCTCGTCAAGTCCAGCAACATTGGGGTGGCAAAACTTGGAATCAAACTCGGCGATCACCGCCTGTACGATTACATCCGGCGCTTCGGGTTCGGCGACCGTACGGGGATTCAATTGCCGGGCGAGATCGGCGGGATTGTTCACGCTCCGCGCCACTGGACCAAAATGTCCATCACCCACATCCCGATGGGGCACGAGGTTGGTGCCACTCCGATGCAGGTCGTCAGCGCCCTCTGCACCGTTGCCAACCGTGGCTTGCTTGTGACGCCGCAGATCATTTCCTCCATCACTTCCTCCTCCGGAGAAACCCTCGCAAGCTATCCCCCCGTGGAAGTCCGCAGGGTGATTCCGCCGGAGGTGGCCGAACAGTTGGTGAGCGCCCTGAAGGAGGTCGTGAGTAAAAAAGGCACGGCATCGCTCGCTCATGTGCCGGGATTTGCCGTCGCTGGCAAAACTGGGACTGCCCAAAAAACATCTCCCACCGGCGGGTATGAACACGGGCACTATGTTGTTTCCTTCGCCGGTTTTCTGCCCGCCGACAAGCCAGAACTCTGCGCTCTGGTGCTCATGGATGATCCGGTTCCAGGGAGCACTCCCAATTACGGCGGCTACATAGCCGCACCCGTGTTTTCAAGAATTGCGCAGCGCGCGGCGCGGCACCTAAACATGACACCGAATCCAGACCTACTCAAGGTGGCGGGGTCTTTGGCGAAAAACGAGGGGGGTAAAACAAGATGAGGCTGGCGGAGTTAATTCCTAGGGTGACGACTGTTTCCGTCCGCGGGTCTGCGGACGTTGACGTTTCGGATGTTTGCAGTGATTCCCGTCGGGTGGGGAAGGGCTCTGTTTTTGTGGCGCTGCCCGGGGCGAAGGCTCATGGGGGGGCCTTTGTTTCTGAAGCACTGGCAAAGGGAGCCGTGGCGGTTGTTTCCCAGAATGAGGTGCCTGGGGTGCCTGCCGCCGGGGCTGCTTTGGTTCTTGTGGCGGATGCCCGGCGAGCGTTCGCGGAGCTCTCCTGCGCTTTTTTTAAAAACCCCTCGGATGGGTTGAAAATCGCGGGTGTCACCGGCACCAACGGCAAAACCACCACGGCGTTTCTCATCCAGCACATTTGCGACACGGCCCTCCTGCGCTGCGGCCTTCTGGGAACGGTGCATTACAAGATTGGAGATAAAGTTGTTCCCGCCACGCGCACGACCCCTGATGCATGGGAAGTGCAGTCCCTGCTCTCGCAGATGCGGGATGAGGGCTGTAAAAGTGCGGTTCTGGAGGTGAGTTCTCACGCCATTGTGCAGCAAAGGGTGCGGGGGGTTGATGTGGATGCGGCCGTTTTTACCAATCTTACCCAGGACCACCTTGATTATCACGGGACGATGGAGGCCTATTTTGAAGTCAAGGCGGGATATCTGCTGGGGTTGGGCTCCCAGCGGTTTAAAAACGCGACTGCGATTGTCAATATTGACGACCGCTTGGGGGCGCAACTTGCGGACCGGTTGGTGCAGGCGGGCATAAAGACCCTTGCCTTCGGTCTGGGAATGCGGGCGGATTTTCGTGCCAGCCATTGCCGCACTGACATGAACGGCAGTAGTTTCCAGTTGGATGCGGCGGGCCGTTCCTGGCTCGTGCGGCTGCCTCTCATTGGCATGTTCAATATCAGCAATGCCCTGGGGGCAATTGCGGCGGCGCACGCAATGGGGGTTGATCTCCGCACCGCGGTGCTTTCCCTGGCCTCGGCTCCGGGAGTTCCCGGCCGGATGCAGGCTGTTCCCGGAAAACGTGCGTTCAAAGTCTTTGTGGATTACGCGCACACGGATGATGCCTTGCGCAACGCCCTGCGCACGATGCGGGACCTGCAGCCCCGCCACCTGATCACCGTGTTTGGTTGTGGCGGAGACCGTGATGCGGGAAAACGCTCGCTCATGGGCGCAGCCGCCGAGGACGGCTCAGACTGGACCATTGTAACCTCCGATAATCCGCGGAGCGAAGCGCCCGAAAAAATCGTAGAGGATATTGTTTCGGGAATGCGCCGGAAATCTCACGAGGTTGTGCTGGATCGCAAGGCTGCAATCCATCGCGCGATTGAAATCGCGGGCCCTCGTGACATCGTTTTAATCGCCGGCAAGGGGCACGAAACCGGCCAGGAGATACAGGGCAGAAGCGAACCGTTTGACGATGTGGCCATCGCTGCTTCCGCTTTGGAGAACCTGCCCTCCGATTTTGGCCGCTGACTATGGACTCTCTCTCCTTACAGCAAGTCACCGCATGGTCTGCAGGCACTCTGGCTCTTGCTTCAGAGTTCAGCGAGTTCTTCCAGAGGGACGGGGTCGTTCGGCGCGTCCTCACGGATTCGCGCGCAGTGGGCGGCTGCGACCTGTTTGTGGCGCTTCGTGGTGAGCGCTTTGACGGGCACGATTTTATTTCAAAAATTGCCGAGCATCTGGGTGAGGAGCAGGGAGGCTTTGTTGTTCTTGCTGAACGGGGCCGTGGGGCGCGCCCTGCTCGGGTTCCGGTTGTTGAGGTGGAAGACACCTTGGCGGCCCTGCAACGTCTTGCAGACGCTTATCGCAAGACACTTCCGGCCGCTGTGGTGGGAGTCACGGGCTCCAGTGGCAAAACCAGCACAAAAGATTTTACATTCGGAGTCTTGTCTTCCGTTTTTAAAGGATGGTGCACTCAGGGAAACCTGAACAATCACATCGGCGTTCCTCTGACTCTTCTAGGGGGCGATCGCTCTGCTCAATTTGGAGTGATTGAAATGGGGATGAATCATGCGGGAGAAATTGCACCCCTTGCTGCGATGGCCGCTCCTCAGGTGGGAATCATCACCAACATTGGTGTGGCACATATCGAATTTTTGGGAACCCGGGAGGCGATCGCCTGTGAAAAAGGCGCTCTGGCATCGGCGGTGGGGGCGGAGGGCACGGTGGTTTTATCTGCCGAAGATCCCTTTACTCCAATGATTTCAGAAATGACAGCGGCCCGGGTTGTCACTGCTGGGATTGGGTGTGGAGAGGTGCAGGCCGTGGATGTCTTGCCCACCGAGGGCGGGAGCCGGTTCGGGGTGGTTTACGAAGGGGAGCGCGCCGAATTCGAACTGGCCGTGCCGGGGTTGCACATGGTGCGCAACGCCGCGCTGGCTGTGGCGGCCGGACTCGCGCTGGACGTTCCTTTGGGGGCGGCCGCGGCCGGACTGCGTGGAATGACTTTAACCAAGGGGCGCATGGAAACGCGGTCTGTCAACGGCGTCCAGTTTCTTGACGACACGTACAATGCCAATCCCGATTCCATGCGTGCTGCGCTTGCAACGCTTGCCCAATGGCCGGCTGCAGGGAAAAGAATCGCGGTGTTGGGCCGCATGGGGGAGTTGGGGGCATTTGCCGAGCAAGGGCACCGTGAAGTGGGGCGGGCCGCGTCTTCGGGCATTGATTGTTTGTTCACCGTGGGCGCGGAGGCTGACTGGATTTCCTCAGAGGCTGCACGGCATGGACTGGACGATGTTTCCCATTTTGAAGATTACGCTTCGGCGGCAGCGGCCTTGAGGAAGGTTTGGGTGCCTGGGGACGTGGTGTTGGTAAAGGGCAGCCGGTCTGCCCGGATGGAGCGCATTATCGAGGAGGTGAGCAGGCCATGATGTACTACCTCTATAAGTTAAGCGAAGGCGGGCACGATTGGTTGCGCGGCTTCAATGTTTTTCAATACATCTCCTTCCGAGCGGTGGCCGCTGCCTTGACTGCTTTTTTGCTCTGTATTTTACTTGGGCATTGGGTGATCCGGCGCTTGATTTCTCTTAAAATCGGCCAACCGGTGCGCAGCGCAGAGGAAGTTAATAAGCTGTTTGAATTGCACGGCAAAAAGGCCGGCACCCCGACCATGGGCGGGGTGCTCATTCACGGCGCGGTGATTTGCTCCACGCTGCTTTGGGCTCGCCCCGATAATGCAGCCGTGTGGCTTCTTGTTTTCACGATTTTAGCCTGTGGAGCCCTTGGCTTTTGGGACGACTGGCTGAAGGTTGCCAAGAAGAACTCGGGGGGCGTGAGCGAGCGGACGAAATTGATAGGCCAGTTTTCCGTAGCGGCGGTCGTGGCTGCATTCTTTCTCCTGAATCCGGCGACAGAAGTGCAAGCGCGCGCCCTGTACGTTCCGTTTTACAAGGCGCCCGTGATTGAAAATTTAGGGTGGTGGACGATTGTCTTTTTTGCCCTTGTGATCGTGGGCACGTCCAATGCGGTGAACTTCACGGACGGCCTGGACGGGCTTGCCGCTGGTTGCACGGCGACGAGCGCACTTGCTTACGGCGTGGTTTCCTATGCTGCGGGCAACCTCAAGGTTGCCCAGTATTTGCAGATTCCTTATTACCCTTTCGCAGGCGAGTTGTCGGTTGTTTGTCTGGCACTGGCTGGAGCCTCGATCGGGTTTCTCTGGTTTAACGCGCACCCGGCACGGGTGTTTATGGGCGATACGGGGTCGCTCGCAATCGGAGGCCTGCTCGGGGTGGTTGCCATTTGCTGCAAGCAGGAACTACTTTTGGTTTTGGTGGGCGGCGTTTTTGTCATCGAGGCCACTTCGGTTTTAATTCAAAGGACCGTTTTTAAAATCACCCGGCGCTTCAAGGGCGAGGGACGCCGTTTTTTTAGAATGGCTCCCATTCATCATCACTTTGAATTGCAAGGCTGGCCCGAGAACGTGGTCATCGTACGGTTTTGGATTCTAAGCGTCCTTTTTGCCTTGTTGGGACTCGCCACGCTTAAGCTTCGATGAACGCTTCCAGCCTCCAGCCTAAACATGTGTCTGTCTTGGGGGCAGGGGAGAGCGGCGTCGCCGTGGCGCGATTGCTTGCATCCGAGGGTATTGCTGTGACTGTGCTGGATACCGCCCCCTTGGAAAGTCTCCAGGTCAGGGCGGCGCAGCTCAAGGAATTGGGGATTCCCCTCTGCTGCGGGGAGGAAGCGTTGCGTGTTCCCTTGCTGAGCGATCTCGCCGTGATGAGTCCTGGCATTGATCCCGACTCGGAGCAGGTGCAGGCATTTGTGAACAAGGGAATTTCACTCACGGGTGAGTTGGAAATGGCGTTTGAGCGCTGCGCTTGTCCGGTGGTTGCCATTACGGGAACCAATGGAAAAACAACGACCACTCAGTTGGTGGAGGCTTTGTTGAATGGGGCAGGGGTTTCCACGCGGGCGTGCGGAAACATTGGGCCTGCCTTTTCTGCGCAAGTGGGGGAGAGCGCTTCGCTGGCAGTGCTGACCGTGGAGGTGTCTTCTTTTCAGCTCGAAACCATCCGCCGCTTCCGTCCGAACATAGCTGTCTGGCTGAATTTTGCACCCGACCACCTTGATCGCTACCCTTCGATGAAGGAATATTATGAGGCAAAAGTGCGCATCTTCGAAAATCAGACGGAAGCAGATTGGGCCGTCGTCAATGCGAGGGATGTCTTGCCTGCGTTGAAGGCAAAAACACTCCGCTTTAGCGCCTACGGAGAGGATGCTGATTTTATCTTGAAGGATGGAACGATCGAGTTTCGCGGTGAGGCGGTCTTGCGCCTGTCTGACACTCACCTGCGCGGGGCGCACAATGCGGAAAATTTGATGGCTGCGCTTGGTTGCGGATACGCCTGGGGGCTCGGGTGGGAGCAGATGCTAGCTTCCCTGTGCGCCTACAAGGCGTTACCGCACAGGTGCGAGGTGGTGGGGACCGTTGAGGGTGTTGAATACGTGAATGATTCCAAGGCAACCAATTTGGACGCGGTTGAAAAAGCGCTCGTATCTGAGACGCGTCGGGTTGTTTTGATCGCGGGTGGCAAGGACAAGGGGTTTGAATTCGGGGCGATCAAGGACCTCGTGACAAAAAGATGCCGTGCTGCAGTTTTGATTGGCGAGATGGCACCGCGCATCGAAGAACTCTGGTCGCCAGAGGTGCCCTGCCACTGGGCGGGCAGTTTGGGCGAAGCCGTGACTGTCTCCAAGAGCCTGGCTCAAAAAGGGGACGTCGTCTTGTTTAGTCCGGGAACGTCGTCATTTGACATGTTCAAAAACTACGCCGATCGCGGGAACCAATTCCGTGCTTTGGTTCAACAACTTTTTTAAACGCATTCACATCACAATCCCTACACATGCTCCGCCGCATCATGAAGAAACCAAAATTAGCGAGTCTCCTCGCTCTGGTACCCCAATCAAAAGTTCGCAAGCCTATGAATAAATTACAGGCGCATGCGAATCGTCTGACCCATTCGGCATACGATGATTATGAGGAGCCAACGACCAAGCTCTCCACGGCTTTTGTCGTTGTTCTGGCGCTCCATGTTGTGGCTGTGGCTGGCATTTATGCCTTTCACAGTATCAAGGCCAAACGTCGGGAAGCCGATGGAACCGCCGTGGCCGCAAAGACGGTGGCGCCCGCATCAAACGTGGTTGCCGCGTCTGCGAGGCCTCCAGTACCCCAGAAAACGGCGACTGTGCCTGCTTCAGCGGCGCCAGTTGCTCCGGTTCTTCCCCCAGTAGCGCCCTCCGCTAATGGTGCGCAAAAAACTTCCGGGACGGGGACGGGAGCCACGGCCAAGACAGAAAATGCGGCCTCTCATTTGCCGGCGCCTTCGGGGCCTTCAGCGGTCATTCCTGCGCAGAAGACGCCTGCTCAGACAGCGCAAGCTGCGCCTTCTCAGACAGTGCCTTCTCGCACTCCGGCAGGCAACCCATCGGGCACTTCCGTGGCTGCAAAAGCGCAGCCGCCGGCTGTGACGCCGATAAAGGCAGTCGCCGTTGTTCCCGCCGTACAGCCTGTGGCTGCGGTTGATTCCGCACCAAAGACGTACACGGTCGTTAAGGGGGATAATCCCGTAGCAATCGCCAAGCGCATGAATGTGAATTACGAGGAAATGCTCAAGCTGAACAAGATTGACGATCCCAAAAAATTGCAGATTGGGCAGACCCTGAAAATGCCTGCTGCAAAGCAGAGTCATTGATTTGAGAAAGCAGATTTAATGGCCTAATCGCGGAAACCCACCCTCATGAATCGCCGGAGCGTTTTCCTCCTCTTACTGGCAGTCGGCGGCCTCTTGGCTCTCGGGATCGTGATGCTCGCGAGCACGGGTGAGTTTTCGCAGGACGCGCATGGCAGACCGCACTATTTTGTGTACCATCAGCTCATGTGGTTGGGGATCGGGTTGGTCCTGTGTTTTACTCTGGCCCGCATTGATTATCACTTTTGGGTGAATAAATGGCCCTACCTCTACGGGCTTTCCTTGTTGCTTTTGATTTGCTGCTTTGTTCCCCATATCGGTGCAAAAATCAATGGCTCGAGAAGGTGGATTCATCTGGCAGGCCTGACCTTTCAGCCCTCTGAGCTGGCGAAGTTCGCGAGTGTGTGCCTTTTGTCCTGGTGGTACTCCCAAGAAGACCGCGTGGAGCGCGAGTTTATCCGCGGTTTCGTGGTTCCCCTTGGGTTGGTCGGTTTGTTGATGTTTTGGACGGTGATTGAAGTGGACGTTGGCTCCACCTCCTTGATTGGTGCCACCGCGATTACAATGACCTTCATCGCAGGCTCGCGCTGGCGTTACGTACTCTCGGTGTGTCTGATGGGAGTGGGGGGGATTGCCTCGGCCATCGCTCTTTTACCAGAAAGAACAGGCCGCTTTTTTGCATTCCTGCATCCTGAGCTTTATCCTGCGGATGCTTATCAAACGCAGCAGGGCTTGATCGCCCTCGGAAGCGGAGGGGTCACGGGGTTGGGGCTTGGGAATGGACGTCAAAAGCTGCTTTATCTTCCCTTTGCGCACACGGATTTCATCTTTCCTGTGATTGGGGAGGAATTGGGCCTCACGGGAACCTTGGGGATTGTTTTTGCGTACGTGATTTTTGTGCTGGCAGGGATGTCCATTGCGGTGAAATCCCGAGACCGGGCGGGTCTTCTCCTAGGCACTGGGTTGGTGATGCTGATCGCCATGCAGGCGGCTGTAAACCTCGGGGTCACAACGGAGCTTCTTCCCAACAAAGGTCTGCCGCTCCCCTTTATTTCGTATGGTGGCTCCAATCTCGCTTTTTGCCTGGCTGCGGTGGGCATCTTGCTGAACATTTACAGGCAGTGTGTCAGCGAGCAGGAAGAGCAGCACATGGAGCAGATGGAGATGGCACTGCAGGCTCAAAACAAGGTGGTCCGACTATGAGCCGTTTTGCGATCGCTGCTGGGGGAACGGGCGGGCATCTTTTTCCCGGTCTTGCCGTGGCTGAAATTCTCCACAAGGAGGGCCATGAGGTGATGATCTTAACCTCTGAGAAACAGATCGACACTGTTGCCACTGAGGGTCGTTCCGAGTTTCGCATCGAGCGGCTACCCGGGATGGGAATGCCTCGGGGTCTCTCGCTTGCCTCGTTCCGTTTCTTGGGGCGCTTTGCCGCGGGAATTTTGCATTGCCGGCGGCTCTTTGCAGACTTTCAACCGGCTGCTGTTTTAGGCATGGGGGGATTTACTTCCACCGCGCCCATTCTTGCGGGTCGCATGAGAGGACTGCCTGTGTTTGTGCATGAATCCAATGTTTTTCCAGGCAAAGCCAATCGTTTGAATGGAAGAATCTCGGGCGGCTTGCTCGTGGGATTTGCGCAAGCACAAGCTCATCTGGGAACGCTCCCGTGCACTTTTACGGGCACCCCCGTGCGCCGGGCGCTGCAGGAGGAGCATCTCTCCAAAGCCGAGGCGTTGCGTCGCTTTGGTCTGGGTTCAGATTTGCCCACGGTATTGGTGATGGGGGGCAGTCAGGGAGCAAGTGGCATTAATATGGCCATCATGGAAGCTGCGGCCCAGATCGGCCCCGGAGTCCTGCAATTTATTCATCTCACTGGACAAACCGATGAAAATGCGGTGCGCGCCTTTTATCAAAAGGCGGGGATTTCCGCTTGGACGGGCGCTTTCCATCACGCCATGCAAGACGCTTACTGTGCTGCGGATTTGTCCGTGGCCCGGTCCGGGGCGGCCTCGCTGACCGAGCTTGCGTTCTTTGGGCTGCCGTCTGTTTTGATTCCCTATCCTTACGCCGCTGACGATCATCAGACTTTTAATGCCCGCGTTTTTGAGGAGGCGGGTGCGGCTGTCATGCTCGCGGAGCGGGAGGCGTCACCCACACGCCTGCTGGCCGAAATCACGGGGATTCTCAAGCACCCGGGGCGGCGCCATTCCATGGCGGAAAAATCCGCAGCTTTGTCCATCAAAGATGCCTCGGAGCGCGTTGCGCAGACTCTCTTAAGTGCGGTAGAAGGAGGCCCTAAATGAGGGACGTTTCCGCATGCGAAAAGGTATTCCCTGCCGGAACTGGGACTGCAGCGGTGGCGCAGTGGTTAAAGACGGGGCACCACCGTATTCATCTCATTGGAGTCGCGGGCTCGGGGATGAGCGGCATTGCTGCTTTGTTGCTGTCCCTTGGTCACAGGGTCAGTGGATCCGATAAGGTCACAACGGTGGAAGTGAACCGGTTGCGATCCGTAGGCCTTGACTTCCATTCCCCGGCACAACCGGCGGCGGTGCTGGACGCCGATTTGGTGGTCTATTCCTCAGCCATTGCGGCAGATCATCCTGAATATGCGTGTGCCCGTCAGACCCACAAACCCATGGTGCGCCGGGCCGAGGTGCTGGCCGCCCTCCTGGCCGCCCGCCGGGGGATTGTGGTCGCAGGAACACATGGAAAAACAACGACCTCCGCGATGGCTGCGCACGTTCTGAGGGCGGCCGGCCTGCAGCCGTCTCACTATGTGGGGGCCGAAATTCCTGTGCTTGGAGTCAATGCGCATTGGGCTTCGGATGGGGAATGGTTTGTAGCGGAGGGTGATGAAAGCGACGGAACGCTGGCTCTCTACCGGCCCGAGCACGCGATTGTTCTGAACATCGAGGAGGAGCATCTGGACTTTTACAAGGATCTGGATGCCATCAAGGAAGTGTTCCAGAAGCTTTTGAGCCAGACGCGCGGAACGGTATTCTTTTGTGCAGATGATCCGCACGCCTCCGAGTTGTGCCTCGGCCATCCCGGGGCCATTTCGTATGGAGAGCGTTCGACGGCCCAGTATCGGTTTGATAATGTGCATCTGAAGTCTTTCCAGACGCATTTCCGTGTGCTCAGGAACGGGGTGCCGTTGGGGGCGCTCACACTCAACATTCCGGGGCGCCACAACGCCAGCAACGCAGTGAGCGTGGTGGCTCTTGCCTGCGAGTTGGGCGTGCCTTTTGCAGTCATCGCACAGGCTCTCGAAAGCTTTCGCGGAGCACGGCGACGTTTTGAAATAAAGTATCGCTCGGCGCGATACATGGTGGTTGACGATTATGGCCATCACCCAACCGAGGTCCGTGCGACTCTCGCCGCCGCGCGCAATGCGGGGTCGGACCGTGTCATCGTCATGTTTCAACCGCACCGTTTCAGCAGGACGGCTGCTTTGAAGCAGGAGTTTGGAGAGGCCTTTAGAGACGCCGACCAGGTGTGGGTCACCGGCATTTACGCCGCGAGCGAGCCTGCCATCGAGGGGGTTTCGGGAAATTCCATCGTTGAGGAGATCCTCAAGGACGGTCATCCCTTTGCCAGATACGAACCCGAGCGTGCCAAGATGTTGCTGGAGGTCGGGCGCAGTTTAAAGGTGGGAGATTGTGTGATCAGCCTTGGGGCCGGAAATATTCACGAACAGGCCAAGTATCTAGCACACGATTTGACGGTGTTGGAGGCCCTTCAAGGGGCCATGGGGGAGGGTGAGGCTCGTCTTTATGAGCCGCTTGCGAAGCACACCACGTTGCGTATTGGTGGTCCCGCACAGTATTGGCTGGAACCCGAGACGGAGGAGGGATTTGCTCGCATTGTGCGGCATTGTTCCGAAAATGCGCTGCCGTTGTTTGTCATTGGCAGAGGCTCGAATCTTCTGGTCCGCGATGGTGGAGTCCGCGGTGTTGTTGTCTACCTGGGGCGAGGGGAATTCCGCAGGCTTGAGGTGCGTGAAAATCAGATCACTGCGGGCGTCGGTGTCCGTCAAAAAGAACTGGCTTTAGCAGCTCGAGCCGCTGGCATTGGAGGCTTTGAATGGTTTGAGGGGATTCCGGGGAATGTGGGCGGAGCGCTGAGAATGAACGCCGGGGCCATGGGCTCTGAGACTTTCTCCCAAGTCGTGAGTCTGCGCTTTGTAGATGCTGCCGGTGAATTTCACACTCGCACCCCAGGGGAATGTGAGGTGTTTTATCGAAATGCACCGTTCTTGCGCGAAAACTTCGCGGTTTCCGCGACATTTTTTGGGTCGCCTTCAAGCGCCGACGAAATTGAGCGCAAATTAGAAGCATCCATGCAGAAGCGGAAAACCTCGCAGCCGAGAGAATCGAGCGCCGGGTGTATTTTTAAGAATCCCTCTGAAATGCCTGCTGGAAAACTCATTGAAGAACTTGGACTCAAGGGAGTGCGCGAGGGCGGCGCGCGCGTCTCCGAAGTCCACGGCAACTTTCTTGTGAATGAACGGAATGCAAGCGCCGAAGAGGTGCTCGCCCTGATTGAACGAGTGAAGACAACCGCGTTTAAGACTCGTGGAATCTGCTTGGAAACAGAGGTTCAAATCGTGGGGGAACAGAAAGGACTTTATGCTTAACGCCGGTGCAGGGCCTCAATCACTTCTGGGGAAGAGGATCGCCGTTCTGATGGGGGGGCCGGGTTCTGAACGGCCTGTCTCGATTGCGTCGGGGGCAGGGGTTTCCTCGGCTTTAAGGAGTCTCGGTGCTGAAGTCTTCGAAGTCGACGTGCAGGGGCCGGATTTTGAGCTGCCCCGCGGAATTGATCTCGCCTTCAACGTCATCCACGGGACTTTTGGCGAGGATGGCCAGGTGCAGCGGATTCTCGAGACTCTCGGCGTGCCGTATACGGGAGAGGGCATTCAAGGCAGCGAATTGGCGATTGATAAAATCGCCACCAAGCGGCGGCTTCTGGAGCATGGAGTGCCAACGGCACTTTTCGAAGTTTTGCGCGGCGATGAATTGCCGACGCTTCCGCTGCCCTTTGTATTAAAGGCGCCGAGGGAGGGCTCGAGTGTTGGGGTCTATATCGTGCGCGAAAAGGAGGAGATTGAGGCGCGCCTGCGGGACGTCCGTGGATATGCGAGGGAAATTCTTGTGGAAGAATATGTGGCTGGCCGTGAACTCACTGTAGGGATTCTCGGCGAGCGTGCCTTGCCTGTTGTCGAGATTTGTCCCAAGCAGGGCTTTTACGACTTCAAAAACAAATACCCTTTTTTAAACCCGCAAGCAGCCGGCGCCGATCATTGGTGCCCGGCTCCTTTGGAGGAGCATGAGGCGCGCAAAGTTCAGGAGTTGGCTCTTGCGGCGCATCAGGCACTGGGGTTGGAGGTGTACTCCCGAGTTGATTTTCTTTTGAGTGAGAAACTCGGGCCTGTCGTACTTGAGATTAATACGATTCCGGGCATGACGCAGGTCAGCCTGTTGCCAGAGGCGGCGGCAGCGGCCGGAATTTCTTACGCCCAACTTTGTGCAGATGTGATCTCTCTTTCGTCGCAAAAAAAATCAGTGAAATGAGCTTCTTCTCTAATTCTAATTCCAACCGCCGGATTAAGCGCAGCGGCCCAAAGAGACCGCAAAGTTTACTGCAAGTCTCCTCGAGTCCCGAGAAGGAATATCGGCGCGTGCCCAAGCGAAAGCTGGGAGGGGCAGTGAAAGGCCTTTTGCTGGTGGTTCTGGTTTGTGGTGTCGTTTTTGGAAGCCGGATCCTCATCAAAAGATGGGTTTTAGAGAATCCTTATTATGCGTTGGATGATATCAGGGTGAGCACGGACGGTCTTTTGACTCGGGCGCAAGTTTTGGAAATCATGGAAATTCAGGATGGGAAGAACATTTTCACCGTGGACCTTTCCAAGGCTCGAAAAGCTCTGGATTTAATGCCGCAGGTGGAACGCGTTGACATTCGCAGGGTTCTCCCGAGCAGGATAGACGTGCGCATTCTGGAGCGCCAGCCCATCGCATGGGTCGCGCCTTCGCCAACAACAGAACTTGGGGTGGATGGGAGGGCCTTTCTGGTGGACGCTCGCGGCTACGTGATGCGCACACGAAAGGTGTTGCCTGAACATTTGGCGTTGCCCGTGATTACAGGAGTGGTGATGGAGGATGTCGCCCCCGGCCAGAAGCTCCCGACCGCAGAGGCCTTTTCGGCGGTGGAGCTGATCAAGCTGAGCGCGGAGGACCTTCGCTGGCAGGCCAGGGTTGTGGATGTGAGCAAGGGGTATTGCATCGTGGTGACGGATCAACGCAAAGCGAAGGTGACTTTCAGTTTTGACAATATCGAAGGACAGCTCTCCCGTCTTCGGCAGATTATTGACTATGTAGAGCCGACGCAGCGCGAGTTTCAGTCGGTCAATCTCATGTTGGAAAGAAGCGTTCCTATTGTGTTCGCCCCACCCCCAGCACCCGTCGTTCCGGCGCAGGAAACAAAGTCTGGAAAGGGGAAGGCAGGCGTGAAAAATGCCGGTGCTTCTGGTGTTTCAGGGGGTGTCCCTAATCCGGCGGTGCAGGCAGTTTCGGTCCCTGCCTTTGTTTCGCCCAAAGCAGGAGCGGCCACTCCTGCAGCGCTGCCTAACGATACTTTAATAAGTGCCGCCACGCCCACGGAAAGCAAGTCCCAGCAGGCCGCTCCACTTTCTCAAAGGGGGGCGAGCACTCTTGTCGCGCCAAATGCCTCGTCCACTGTTGCGCCGGTGCGTTCCGTGCCCACTTCGAGAGGAACGTCAAATTCGGTTCCCCAAGCGACGCTTTCTTCTGAAAAACGTTCCAAGAGCCCTTCCTCGGAGACCCTAAAATTGGCGCGTCTCACAACCTCTCCAGCTTCCACGCGTGAGGAACCGACGCGTTTGGAAGAACGGCCTGAACCGAGGTTGGTTGAAAAAGTGAAAGCCGAATACAAATCGGAGCCTAAGGTGGACCCCTCGAAACGGCGAACAGCGCCAGTGGATATTGAGGAACAGGAGGCAGTTCGGCCTAAAAAGCAGACCAAGGAGACTCCGAGTTCGTCTAAAAAGGAGAAAAAATCTCAGAAACCCGAGGAAGAACCGAAGTCGGAGAAGGAAAAACTTCCGGTATTGCCTCCAGCAAAGATGAAGCCTAAAAAAACCGAAGACATTGAGCCGAGCAGCTTGCCTCCCGATCAAACGTTAAGAAAACTCTTCAATCCCCATGGCTAAAGAGCAGATTGTTGTTGGACTCGAAATTGGAACGTCAAAGGTGGCGGCTGTGGTGGGCGATGTTCGCCCCGATCAACCCATCCACATCCTAGGGGTTGGACTCACGCCTTCCCGAGGCGTGCGGAAGGGAGAAATCGTGGACTTGGAAACAGCCACCCGCTGTGTCCGGGATGCAATCTCTGACGCGGAAAATGCGAGTGATATCGACATCCGGTCGGTGTACCTCGGCGTCGCAGGCGCACACGTGCACTCGTTTCAGAGTCGCGGCTCGGTGGTGATTCCTGAAGACCAGGGGGCGGTGTATCTTTCCCACATCCAGCAGGTGCAGGAGTCTGCCAGAAATGTACAGCTGCCTCAGGACCACGGGTTTATTCATTCGATCCTTCAGCATTATTATGTGGACGGACAGGATGAGGTGCTCAATCCCGTCGGCCTTCAGGGAAGCCGCTTGGAGGCTGATTTTCAGATTGTTCATGGGTCCAACAAGCGAATTGGAAATTCCATCAATTGTGTTCGCGGACTTGGAATTGAGGTGACTCAACCCGTTTTTAACGCCGTGGCGGCCGCGCAGGTTGTTCTCAATACTGACCAGAAAAATGCGGGTGCTGTCATGATAGACATTGGTGGTGGAACCACGGATTACATTGCTTACAAATACGGGTCAGTGACCGCCTGCGGTAGTTTGGCTGTGGGGGGAGATCACATCACGAATGATATCTCATTAGGGCTGCGCTTGCCCATGGCGCGCGCCGAATGGTTGAAAGTGCAGGAGGGATCGGTACTGCTCACTGGAGAACCCGCCGCCGGAAGGGTTATTCTCAAGCCCGAGGCGGGCTTTGCAGGCTGTGCGGTTGAACGTAAATTATTGAATACCATCATTGCCTGTCGAGTGCGCGAAATGCTGGAACTCGTGAAACGGGAACTTGAGGCGGCGAAGGCCCTGCGTTATCTCGGCGGTGGTGTGCTGCTGACGGGGGGGTGCAGCCTTTTGGAAGGCATTGATGATCTCGCCTCGGAAGTCTTTGGCGTGCCAGTCCGACTGACTCATGCCCATGCGATGTCGGGCCCTGCCTCTGCGTACGAAAATCCACAACTTTCAGCCGCGATCGGGTTGATAAAGTATGCGCAAGTTGTTCAGCCTGAAGTTTCTAAAAGATCAATTGGATCTTTGTTCGGCCGCCTCTGGAACCGTTGACCCCAGATTTTACCGTTTTCTATCATGATTGAGCTTACGAGAACTCACGAGACCCATTCTGAGTGGAAGGTCAAAGTCCTTGGAGTCGGAGGTGCAGGAACCCATGCCGTGGATCGTCTTTCCCGAGACGGGCTCGCGGGAGTGGAGATTCTGGCTGCCAACACTGACGCGCGTGCCCTCGCTTCAGCGGTCACCACGGAGCGCATTGTTCTTGGACATGGGCTCACTCGGGGACTGGGCGCTGGAGGCGATCCCGAACTCGGCCGTGCCGCTGCTGTGGAAAGTCTCAATGCGGTGGGGGAACGACTGGCAGGGGCCTCGCTTGTAATCCTTATGGCCGGGTTGGGTGGGGGCACGGGTTCTGGCGCCTCTCCCTGTATCGCACAAATAGCGCGAGAGCAGGGGGCCCATGTGGCTGTTTTTGCTACACTCCCCTTTTCCTTCGAGGGGCGTCGCAGGCGGGAACAGGCGTTGGAGGCCCTCGATGCATTGAGAGAACATGCAGATTTTGTGGTGTGTTTCGAAAATGACAGGATGCCCGCTGTCGTGGATCCAGCATCTGGTATCGAGGATGCCTTTGAATCGGTAGACTCTCTCCTTGCTCAGGCCGTACGCGCGGTGACGTCGATGACGCGCCGGCGCAATGTGATGCACAGTGGTATTGATGAAATCGCTTCCACGGTGGCAGAGCCGAGAAGCACCGCCCTGTTTGGTTATGGCGTCGCTGATGGTGAAGAGAGAGCGCGCGCGGCTGTGTCTCGGGCTTTCGGAAATCCGCTGCTTGATGCCAATGGTGTGTTGAGCTCGGTCTCGAGGTTGTGGGTTTACGTCGCGGGCGGCCCCGACATGCGCTGGTCTGAGGTCCAGACGTTGATGAGCGAAGTCTCGGAGAGGGTTTCTCCTGAAGTGCGTCTGTTCTTTGGCGCGG
Source organism: Chthoniobacteraceae bacterium (assembly GCA_947476255.1). Taxonomy (GTDB): domain Bacteria; phylum Verrucomicrobiota; class Verrucomicrobiia; order Chthoniobacterales; family Chthoniobacteraceae; genus Chth-196. The sequence goes on from CANJPY010000006.1 coordinate 75,520, forward strand.
CCGTTGATCCTTCGATGGCTGGAGCGATTTCTGTCACGCTTCTGGCGGGAATCCCAGGCATCCATTCCAGCGAGCCCCCCAAACCTGGCGGGACTCTCGCTCCTTCCAAATCCGCGCCGGTCGGTCAAAATTTTGCATCCGTCACTCCTGTTGTTGTGTCGTCGGCGGTGCCACAGGTGCAGCATGCGGAACCCGCGAGTTTGGAGACTCACAGGGAAGCTGAAGCCGCCCATTTAAATACGAGCCCGTGGGCTGCTCCCGAGTCCTCTTTTGCAGACCATCAATCCTCCCAGCCTGTTCGGGAGAATTTACAGGCCTCACCTCAAGATGCTCCTGAGCCAAACGCGATGACGTCTGCCTTTGAGGCGCAGAATGAAACACCAGTGCTTTCTCTGGACGAACCGTCCCAGGCACAGCATGTCCCTGTACGTTCGACTCCCGTTCCTCCCTTTGAGCGCTCAAAAGAACGCCGCCGTGAAGAGGCGCTAGCCGAGGCCGCGATAGAGTCTCAGGCTTACACCGAGGGAGTTCATGCACCATCTGTTCAGGAGATAGCAAAGGACGCAACCTCAGGCGTGACCTTTCACGAAGCACCTTCTGGATCGATTCCCGCAGCTCCCCTCCACTCGGAAGATCTGCCCGAAGCGAGTGAAGAGCACCGGGGGACGGCGTACGCTGATGATGATCCACTCCTGCCGCTGGGCATTCCCCGCGAAAACGGAAAACGCACCAAAGACGGGGGGCAGGAACAGATGCGCTTCGAAGCGCCTCATCGCGGCGGGAGGTTTGAGAAGACAGACCCCACCATCGTCGATGGCGAAGATCTGGATGTCCCCACTTTTATGCGGCACCGCCTGCCGCTCGAGTAGTTAACTGCTGGGGTTCTTGGCATAAACCGTTTTTAGCGGTTTTCACTCTTCAAAAACTCAAGGGCATTTTCAGGGGAGACATTTTCATGAACCATTGCCATCAACGCCTGTGTAATAGCCTTCGGCTTCGGGTGTTGAATGATATTGCGGCCATACACAATTCCGCTCACCCCTTGTGCTAGGAGGGCTGCGGTTCTTTGTAAAAGTTCCGCATCTCCCACCCGCCCGCCTCCGCGTACAAGAACGGGAATGCCTCCGGCAATTTCAACGACTTTGTGGTACACGGAGACGTCTTCCGTGGGGTCCGCTTTGAGGATGTCCGCCCCCAATTCAACCGCCTGACGCACCAGGGGGATGATCTTGTCCGGATCTCCATCCACCTCATATCCGCCCTTTTCTGAGTTCGCACGAAATACAAGCGGCTCAATCATCAGTGGCATTCCGTAGTGGTCGGACTCGGTTTTGATGCGTACGATGTTTTCAATGCACTGGGCGTAAACATCTGGAGCGCCGGGGATGACAAACAGGTTGATGCAAAGGCATGCCGCATCCAACCGAACAGCCTGCAGGACAGGTTCGTGAATGACCGTGCTAAAGCGGGTCGCTGGCAGCGCCTTTCCGTATACGTTCGCTGTATCTGTGCGTAACACCAGAGCGGGCTTATGTTTGCCGGGAATGGATTGCAGGTGCCTTGCCTGCCCGGATGTTAACTGAATGGCGTCCGGTCCTGCGTCGACGAGTGTGCGAACAACGGCGGGCATGGACTCAATGCCCTGCAAGAAAGATCCTTCATTAAAAAAACCGTGGTCGACAGCGACATCGAAACAGCGGTTGGAAGAGGCGTTGAAAAGACGATTGAGACGGGCAATTTTCATGGCAACAAGAGTCCTAGCGCAATTCATCCACCAAATGCAAAACACGCCGCACGAAACTTCAAAAAAGCGCCTGCCCCACGTCCGAAGTGAATTTTTCGGGATAAAAAAGGGGCTTAGCAAAAAAGTGAAAAATCTGTTGCGTTTTTTTGAACGCGCTGTTGTACTCACCTTACCCCCAGAGATTGTTTCCCCCTAAAACAGTCTCCCCAGACAACAGAGAACGCCTCTCCTGCTATGGCAGGAGAGGCGTTCTTCCGTTTCAGGGACCAACGTCACAAACCGGTTTCGTCCCCCTCGAAAAGACCTGTCGGCGACTCTCTGAAATCCAGTGCTTATGGTAAGGCTGGAGCCTGTGGTAGGATCCCGCTCATGCCTCTTCATGCTCAAACTCTGGCCGATCTCAGGCAGGATTACTCCTTGCGCGGGCTCGAAATGTCTGACCTAGACACTGACCCGCTCGTGCAATTTAAGCACTGGCTCGCGGAAGCACACACGCACCAGCTTATAGAACCGAATGCAATGACGTTAGCGACTGTGGATGCCATGGGACAGCCATGGACGCGCACCGTTTTATTGAAAGTTTGCGATGCTCGGGGATTTGCCTTTTTTACAAACTACAACGGCTTAAAAGCCTCTCATTTGGAGGTTAATACACGAGCAGCACTTACCTTTTGGTGGTCCGCCCTGGAGCGGCAGGTCAATGTGACCGGACGGATCGCTAAAACCTCAAGGGAGGAAAGCGAAGCCTATTTTGCCTCTAGGCCGCTTGCCAGCCAAGTCGGTGCCTGGGCGTCTCCCCAAAGCAGCGTCCTTGAAAGTCGAGAGGTCCTTGAAAACTCCTTTGAGGAATTGAAGATGCGTTTTAACAATCAGCCCATTCCTTGTCCGGAGCACTGGGGAGGGTTCCGCTTGGATCCCGAAAGCATTGAGTTCTGGCAGGGGCGCCGGAGTCGGCTCCACGACAGGTTCAGGTATGAGCGCCAATCCGGAGGGTGGCGTATTGTCCGTCTGGCGCCTTAAAGCCTGACGTGGAGACTGTTATTGCGCTGGCTTTTGCGTTTCCAAGGCGGGGATAAAAAATACGGCAGGGCGTTTTAGCCTAAAAACGGCAAAGGGAGATCAGATGCCGGAGGCATCACCTATACGGTGGTTGAGCGAAGCGACACCACCGGTTGTCAGTCCACAAAACAAGGCATCCCGGAGGGATGCAAGACTGCGCCAAGCGTAGGTTCTTCACCGGTATCACGCAGCTTCAGACAGCCCCAGCACACTCTGGCATCCCTTTGGGATGCGTGTTTGTGGGG